>NZ_JBEWLY010000024.1:0-66518 GCF_040534015.1 Novosphingobium kalidii | reverse complement strand
GGCGCAACGTCAGTGCTGCCAATCGTGAAAGGCAGCCTGCAGCATCGGCGGCGAACGAGATGTGGTCGATGGATTTCGTCTCGGACGCGCTGTTCAATGGCCGCCGTGTTCGGGCGCTGACCGTCGTTGACGCCTTTACCCGAGAGGCGCTGGCGATCGAAGTCGATCAGGGCATCAAGGGCGAGCAGGTTGTTGCTGCGATGATGCGGATCTCGTCGATCCGCGGCGCACCCAGGACCATACGGGTGGACAATGGGCCCGAGTTTATTTCGAAGGCGCTGGACCGGTGGGCCTACGAGAATGGTGTGACGCTCGATTTCAGTCGACCAGGCAAGCCCACCGATAACGCGTACGTGGAGTCGTTCAATGGTCGCTTGCGCGACGAGTGCTTGAACGCTCACTGGTTCCTGTCGCTCGCCGACGCCCGGACCAAAATCGAGGCTTGGCGACGGGACTACAATGAGAGCCGTCCTCACACATCGCTTGGCTGGCTGACGCCGGTAGAATATGCTGCTGCTACGGCCGCCCAGGCGGCCGAATGAATGCCGGATACTCAAGCTTAGGCTGGATGAGAAACCGGGGGACCCTCACACTCAGTGGGGGCTGGTCACTTCAGTCCTATCGAAAAGGCCTTCTCCAAGCCCAAGGCTATGCTCAGGGGGATTCGGCGAGCAGACAGTAAACGGACTCTGGGACCTGATCAGCAGACTGGTCGACATCTTCCAGCCTCGCGAATGCCCCAACTACTTCACGTCATGCGGATATGAGCCAGACTGATCGAAAGTCGCTCTAAAGGTTGATCTTTGAGTCCCTAATCATGGAGGTGCTCCAGTCATCAATGCTGCACAACACACTCACCGCTCGAGAATTCGTCGTCCCCCAGGATTCGGTCAATCAAACCTTCCAACCTTTAAGTTAGATTTAGTTTGCCCTGCAAAGCTCTCTCCAACAACGGTGATTCCCTCTATCTTCGCAAGACTGGAATCTTCGTAATAGCCGATGACTTTCCCAGGCTTCCTTGCTTCCACCTGCAGCCTGGGCTTTACAAACCTTGCTCCATGACCTGCTCCTGAGCACACAAATGCTCTCAGATAATGGCCATCCAGTGCTAGGTGACCTACTACCGAACAATCTACGAAGGTGTTGGAGTGCGACAATTTAAGCATACCATCGCCAATTTCAGCCGTTCTCTGCGAGAAACAGTCTAAGTGACGGGCAAGATTAAAATTGTCGAAGAAGCTGATGACGCACGCGCTAAAGATGTTTTCCGATGCCCCCAAGTCAGCCTCGATTCCGCCTTGACCACGAGGATTACGAAGATGACATCCTATCACGCTATTGAAGCAAGTACCGGGACCAACAAGTTCTATTCCATTCTTGTCGCCCTCAAAGGCCTGAAGATTCCATATAACATTCTGCACCGCCAACACTTCGCTGCAACCATCAGGCTTTCTTTTGAACGGAGTTTTTATTCGAGCGTGAAATCCCGCATTCCGTCCTACGCTTGAACAACTCAGAAGCTGATTGTCGCGGACACAAGTCGATCCATGACCCGACGCCTCTATCAAAAAGCCCCCGCCATTACCTCCATATCGATGCAAGAAGCGCGGCACGCTGCCGCAGTCCACCACGCGGCATTGTACAACCTTGCAGCTGCTTGCGTCACGGATTACAACTCCAAAGACGTACCGTGAAAGAACTCCTGTGGCGTTTCTCTTCTCCAGATTTCCACTTATCTCTAGGCCCTCAATGTAACTCCCACTTCTGAGTTCCAAGACCGCCTCGACATCATCGCCACAGTCAGAACTAAGTACTAGCCGAGTGCCAGGCCTGCCGATGAGGCGCTTACCTTCAGGAACGATTAGGGTAGTCTTTAGAATAATCTCCCCCGGCCCCAAGACAACGGAGTTGCACGATTTTAGGCTAGCTCTGATCATGCCTTCGGCATCGTGCCCGCCGGAAAAGACTATCCGTTCAGCCTCTTTGCCTGACTCCACCCACGCTGGCAGCGCTACGGCGGCCTTCAGCGCACTTCTTCTGGTTAGGAAAGAAACGTCAAACATGCAGACCTGCTCTACGCCGAGACAAGTTTCTCCAATTCAGTCACATGATTCTGAATGGAAAAAACTTCAGCTCGCTGCCGGCCAGCTCTCGCCATCTCATCTCTAAGGTCAGATGAGTTCAGCACCATGCTCATCGCTCGGGAGAAAGCACCAGGAGTATCGAGGCTCACAAACAATGCAGAGTTTTCCATCTCAGCTCCGAGCACTTCGCGACTAACATCTAAATCCGACACGACCAGGGGCAGTCCGGCCGCCGCAGCCTCCAATAGAGCTAGGCCAAATGTTTCCCACCGAGAGGAGAAAGCGAAGGCATCAGCCGCCTTGAAGAGTTCCCCGATTTGATCGCCCGTCAGTTCACCGAGAAACTTCACCCGATCGGCCACTCCAAGATCCTGGGCCATCTGACGAAGTTGCTGCTCCAATTCGCCAGCACCGGCAATCGCCAGCACCGCTGGAACGTCCACCATCGCCTGAAGTAGCTCTGCCTGGTTCTTCTGCACGGACAAACGCCCGACATTTACAAACAGGAAGTCGTCCCGTGGCAATTCAAGGTTTTTCCGGCACAGCTCCTTAGATGCCGAAGACAACCTCGGATTAAGGCCATTATAGATCAGCTTTAGTCTAGATCTATACGCCTTGCTGTATCTATCAAAGCAGTGGTATGTGTATCCAGAATTTGCAACAATCTTATCATAAACGCCAACTGTTCCAAAAATATGGTCTGCGAGACTTAAAGAACTTGAAATGCGTGATGGTGGCTGTGTCTGCACGGCCACTCGGTTCTTCAAGCCGGCACTAAACGCGACGAGGTTGCCGATGAGATTCGCCGGCGCCGTGTTTGTTATGATCACATCATAGCCGCCGGCTGAAATCATCCGTCGCAACTTCCATATGGCAGCGAGTATCCCAAGTTTTGATGGACGCTTCGATCCAGCTAGAATAGTCTTGGGCTCGTCGTTGAAAACTGCGCGTTTCTGGTAAAGAAAGACCACTTCGGCAGCATGACCACGCGAGCGCAACTCACTTGCAGTTTGAAACACACGCACCTGCGCGCCTCCGACTTCCAGTTGCGTCAAAACAAATAGGTACCTCACGCCGCTTTACCCTCCGTGCTGTCGAGCATGCCTCGCCTTGTGGACCGTGTAATTGCAACGCTGCTCCTGCGTTGAAGAACTCGCCTTTTAGCTGATGCTTGGAATAGCATGACGCATACGATGAAAATCGGCCATTCAACTCGAGTGCCAGAAAATATAGACGGTTCTGTGACATTATGCACAAGGAAGTAGAGAAGAAACGCAGTAGCAAAGAGGTAGTCACGATCAGCTGATATAAGCTGCTTTGAAACTTTCGACAACGGCCAGACCATACATGCGACAATCGCTGTAAATAGCCCCACCCACCCAGTACTTACCAGAGTGTCAAAATATCCGTTGTGCCCGTGCGGGTACGCTGCGAATCTACGACCGGCTGTTTCGGTGGCCGGGCCACTTAGTCCAACATCCCAGAACGAGCCATAACCAGCTCCAAACGGGTTTGCTGCGGAATAATCTAAGCTCACCTTCCACAACATTCCTCGGCCCGTGAAAAACTGAGGCTCGGTTATCGCCTGATAGATTGCCGCCCAGTACCAGACGAAGCAGCCCACCAAAATCATCAACACAGATAAAGACGCTACTCTGAGTAAAAGTCGAGATCCATAAAATCGCTTGACCGCTAATATAACAACGAGCGCAAGAAGGCACAAAGGAACCATCGCCATGCTCGTCTTCGACCCGGTTCCAACTAGCATCACAACCGATACTGCAGCCAAGGTTAGGTTAAAAGTGCTTCTCTCGACCCAAGCGCGTGTCAGGCCCAAGAATATACCAACAGATGCGACCGATGCAGCGATGTTCTTGTGTGAGTGTATCCCCTTCCACAAGCCGATCAGTTCACGATCCGCCTCACCCGGCCGATGAACCGCATTCGGTATCGCAGCAACAGCCAAAAGATCGATAATCAGAAGTACAAATATGAGACTTGCTAGCAGCCGAATAGCTTCACGCACCCCAATGATACGGAGCAGGATGCACAGCGATAAAGTTTCGCCAAAAGTAAGAATGTAGCGGCGTAAGCCGACCTCGGGGTTGGCCGACCATGTTAGCGTCAGCAAAGCCCATCCAAAGAAAATCCAAAACGGTATTGGTAGCGCTAGAAGCCCCCTGTAAGCCCCACGTACTGTGAGGAGGCAAAACGACGTAAACATGAGAAGCAGAAGTGGGATTTGGCGTATGATATTCCCACCTCCATCTCCATCTCCGCTAGGATCAGGGCCACCTAGGGGGCTCGTACCAATCATGATAATGGCGCAGAGGAGCACAAACACCGCTCTGGCAATGAAATTAGCCTTCATCGATGCCCCTAAGTGCCATGCGAGATGTGGTACTCAGAAAAACGCCTGCCGCGCAGGGCAGCTATTTTCCCTCGAGATCGCATAACCGCTTGGCGCGATGCAAAGCGATGATATTTCGATGGGAGAAGGAAAGAGTGCGCCAAGCCGAGATAAGCAACCGAGATCAATATCTGCACAGCATGCTTGATCATGAAGTTTGGCGGACGATTCTTCAAGCCAGCTAGCATCTCGCTATTTCCCACGCGAAATGCGCGTTGGCGGGACCAAGCTTCCGTGCACCGGCTTTCTGGGAAGGTCTCAAACACCAACGCATCAGCCGCCCATGCAAACTTAGCTCCACGCCTTTTCAGACGCTGTAAAAAGTCCCGGTCGCCGCCTCCCGTCATTGAGAACGCACTATCAAAGCGCTCTTCTTTGTTCGCGGTGAGAAACGAGAGCCGAAAACAGATATTTCCGGTGGATTCGATCGACTTTATAAGCCCATCCCGGTCGGACTTCGTTTTCGTTTGATTGAACCGCCGTAGATGATCCGGCATCTGCTTGGCATCGAAGACGCGCTGCACCGGCCCTCCCACGACATCGGCATCAAATCGCGCATGTACGGAGATGAGTTGGTCCAGCCACGCAGAGCTTGGCACTTCATCATCGTCGATCATCGCAAGGAAGGTGGCGTCTGTGCGGACCAAAGCCCACTGCACTAAGGCGTTACGCGCCTCAGATATTCCGCGTGGATCAACCATAACGACGGAAATTGGGTGAAGATACCCTTCAGCAATCCTTTGCTGACAAACCGCTTCACCAGTTTGCCGTTCGCAATCGTTCTCAGCCACCACAATTTCGATTGAGTGCTGAGTCTCCAGCTTCGCCAACCCGTCCAACAAACGCGCTAGGCCGACTGGCCGTTTGTAGGTGGGAATGCCAACGATCACCTTAAGCTTGCACACTTTTTATACCCTTCGCGAGGCGCCAAACACCAAACGTCATGACCAACTCCCCACAAATAATACCGGCGATGGATGTGATGGGATCTACAGCCACGGTCAAAATCGCTGCAATCAGCAGGGTAACGGGAGCAGCCAAGAGACTTGTGTGGGCGAGAGCGCGAAACTGCCTTCCAGCTTGGACAAAAACACTTAGCGGCACCCGTACAGACCTGATACACACAAAAACAAAATACAGAACAATGGCCATATTAACATAGCTTGCTTGAAATGACGTCGTATTCCAAACATCCCCCATAAATATCCATGCAGCAAGCACAATCAAAGCGTTCAATCCGACTACGCCAAAAGCTATAAGCTGAAACTGGCGCAAAATCTTTTTTGCCCCTTCCTCATCTCCTACTGCAAGTGCCTTCGCCATCTTGGGTCGCTCTGCAAGCATCAACGACGTAAAGATAGTTGAGATGGGTCGCCAAACGAGTGAGGCGACGGCGATAGGAGCGAAAGCAGCGGGGCCAGCCAAAAACGTTACAATATAGGTATGGCCGTTTACCGTTAGCTCTGTCGTAAGCACCCCAAGCAAGGACCATGCAGACTGATCGCGCCATACCGTCCGGTAAGCGCTGATTGGATATGACCAAAATTCCGAGAAGGCGAAGCTCGTTCTCCGGCCATTTGCTTCAAGAATGATTGTTCCGGAGATCATTGCTGCCAGCAATACTCCGCCCGCGGCCTCCAATGACGCAGTCTTGCTAAAGAATATTATGGCAGTGCCGAGCAAAATCACTGCTGAGCATGTAACGTCCGACCATGCCGAGTTTCGAGGGCGCCCCGTTGCATATTCGTAGGCTCGCCGGAACCAACGCAGCGCACCAACAGCGCCAAACAGCGCCAACACAACAGCTCCGCGCCAACCCACGCCGAACGCCAAACCTGCACTCAATATGGCGAGACCTACTACTAATGAACTAAGTAGGTTCACCTTATACAGCGCCCAATAGGTAGACGCGTGGCCACTGTCATCGCCTTGATTCAAAATGATAGAGAGAGGGGTGGCAGTCGTAGCGTTTGTGATGCCGTATCCGAAATTTGCTAAAGTGACGCAGAATGCGAAAAAGCCATAGTCAGCTTGTGACATCGCTGGCACAAGTACTAGGGCAAGCAGGAAGTTTGAGCCCGCGAGCCCAAGGGGACCAACTAAGTTCAATCCCCGATCTATCCAGCCAGTCGGAATGCGGGTCAAAATGGCTGCAGAGGATAACATTTTGATCCTTGCCACTTAGAGGGGGCCTATGTCTCTGGCCACGGCGCGCAGCCGTTTATGGGAATATACGCAGGAAAGGCAAGCAGCATTGCTGCACTGCCACATTGCCGCAATCTGACGGTCGCGCCGAACCCCGTCGGTTGCGGGGCCACCGCGCTGAGCGGCTGCGGCGAAGGCTGCTTGCGCATTGGCGTAGCCTCTTCATCAGAATGAGAGAACTGCGGTGCACCGACCGCATCAGGAACTCAGCTCAACAAAACAGATGAAATTTTCTGAAGCAGAATAGGCGATCCAGTTTGATCGCAGCTGGTCTACGATACCGCAGGTGCGTAGGGACGGAAACCCTCGCTGTACTTGACCCTGGGACTGAGCAGCTTCTTTATCGCCTGAGAACGCGGGTCACCCAGGAGAAAGCGACTGCGACCGAATGCGCGCCGAGAACATGCGCGCCCTGCATCCAGCCGACCCTGGCGCCTCTCTGCCCGAGTCTCTAGTCTTAGTGCTTGAGGCGAGATCAGGCTAGATGCGCAATCACTCCCGCTAGGCGCTCGAGCGCGCCTTAACCTCTTCCCCCTCGGAATCGGGATCAAGGTAGGCACCGTTCATCCGATCGGGCATTCCGTTGAGCGGCGGGCACTCGACACTGCCGAGCTTGTGCGAAACGAGCGGTGCCGCACGCATAAGCCGCCTACATCGGC
The DNA here is from genome assembly GCF_040534015.1 of Novosphingobium kalidii. Classification (NCBI taxonomy): domain Bacteria; kingdom Pseudomonadati; phylum Pseudomonadota; class Alphaproteobacteria; order Sphingomonadales; family Sphingomonadaceae; genus Novosphingobium; species Novosphingobium kalidii. The sequence continues at coordinate 59,160 of NZ_JBEWLY010000024.1, read as the reverse complement.
GGCAACGCGTTAGATCCAGATCCCGCCTGCAATGCTTGCGTGGTAAAGCTCGTCACTTGTGAAGCAACTAAGCGCCGCGCGCCAGCAAGGCATAGAACGCGCGCTCCGTTACCTTGCGCTTATCATACGCAAACCGCAGCACATGTAATCGGTGACCTGCCGGGTGGAGGCGACCAGATCGATATCGGGCTGAGCAAGTGCCTGTTCAGGCGGGCGCGTCGGATCACCAAATTACCCATAGAGTGCCGGCGAGGTCATCGTCAGCTTGGCCACATGGCTGAAGTAGGGCCTGGTCGAGTTGGAGTGAGAGCTATCACCTCATACATCGATCAGCCGATCGCGAATCGGCTGACCGAACCTCAGCTCACCATTAAGCGCCAGCACCGCCGGCTTGTATGCACCAAAGTTGCCCCTGAACGCGGGTAGTGGGGAAGGCGGAATAGACCAGTCCTAGCAAGCGCGTTCACAATCTCACGCAACAATGCAGCGTACGGCCGGGGGCCGGGACTGATCGACGTTCTGCGCGGATCGTAGCGGACCAGTTCAGAAAGACAAAAATCTTCCCTGGTGGGCGGTGAGGGGCTCGAACCCCCGACCCTCTCGGTGTAAACGAGATGCTCTACCAACTGAGCTAACCGCCCGACGCGCCGGGAGCCCGCCATTTAAGCCATTATACGCCTGCGTCAATCTCTACCTTCGCAAGACTAAGAGGTGCCGGCCGGCGAGCTGGTACGCCAGCTCTTGCTCCGGCTCGCCGGGCCCAGCAGCTACTGGACAGTCCGCGGCATTTCGCTTTGGTGCCATGCCATGGCGGGAGCTAGATCGGGGCTGTCCTGAATTGTGGCTTGCTCGCTGAGCGGGCCGCCAGCGAGTGCTACATCGCCCCTGTTTTCATTCTGCTCGGGGCGTTCACGCAAGTAGCGGTAACCGACGTAACCCAAGGCGCCGAGCGCGGCCAACCTGATAAGCATGTGCAATCTCCTATGGCTGTGAACCCAACGTCCGGCGCGCGGCATGGATGCCGGCATCGCAGCCACAGATCGCGTGGTTGCGCCATTTGGTCCCGAGAGACCGGTGATGAGACAGGTCTTTAGCCCTCCGCCTTCGCTTCAAGCTTCTCGCTCAGTTCAAGCCATTCCGCTTCGGCGCCTTCGAGTTCCCCGACAGCCGCAGTGCGCTGCTGCGTCAATTGCGCGAGCGTTAAACCAGAAAAGGCATGGGCTTTGTCAACCGGCCCTGCCATCGCCTCGTCGATGCTGGCAACCTTGGCTTGCATCCGGGCCAGCGCCGTCTCTGCCCGCGTGAGCTGCTTGCGCAGCTCACGCTGTTCTTTCCAATCGGCCGCAACCGCTTTCTGGTCCCCTTTGGAGGCGGCTCCCTTCCCCGCGCCTTTGCCTTCGCCCTTGGGCTGATTGCGACCGAGCACGAAATCCATGTAGTCGGTCATGCTTCCAGCATACTCATTGGCCTCACCGCCATCGACCAGGACCAGCCGATCCGCAGTCAGTTCGACCATGTGTCGGTCGTGGCTGATCAGGATCACCGCCCCTTCGTAAGCATTCAGGGCTTGAACGAGTGCCTCGCGAGCATCGACGTCAAGGTGGTTGGTTGGCTCATCGAGGATCAGCAGATGCGGGGCATCGCGCGTGACGAGCGCCAGGGCCAGCCGCGCCCGTTCGCCACCTGACAGCTTCGATACGGGCGTGAGCGCGCGCTCCCCCGAGAACCCGAAACGCCCCAGTTGCCCCCGAACGGCGACTGTGGGCTTGCCCTCCATGGCTCGGGTCATGTGCACCAGCGGCGTGTCGCTGCCAGCCAGCTCCTCCACCTGATACTGAGTGAAGTAGCCAATCGCCAGCTTGCCCGAGACGTTCATTTCGCCTTCCATAGGTTCAAGCTGTCCCGCAAGCAGGCGCGCAAGCGTGGTCTTGCCGTTGCCGTTGCGGCCCAGCAACGCAATTCGGTCGTCCGGATCGATTCGCAGGCCCAGGCGCCGCAGGATCGGCTTGCCCTCGGCATAGCCGACGGCCGCCCGGTCGAGGGTAATCAGTGGCGGACGCAATTCCTTGGGACTGGGGAAATCGAAGCTGAGCGAAGGGTCTTCCATCATCGCCAGGACGGGCTGCATCTTCGCGAGCATCTTGGCTCGCGACTGGGCCTGCTTGGCCGTTGAAGCGCGCGCGCTGTTGCGGCGCACATAGTCCTCGAGCTTGGCGCGCTGTGCGTCCTGCGACGCCTTTGCTGCAGCCAGTTGCGCGGCTCGCTCCGCCCGCTGGCGTTCGAAGCTGTCGTAGCCGCCGGCATAGAGGGTGGTCTTGCCCCCTTGCAGATGAAGAATGTTGTCGACCACGTTGTTGAGCAGGTCACGTTCGTGACTGATGACGATCAACGTGCCGGGATAAGACCGCAGGAAGCTCTCAAGCCAGAGAGTGGCTTCCAGATCCAGGTGGTTGGAAGGCTCGTCGAGCAGCAGCAAGTCAGGTTGCGAGAAGAGGAGGCTGGCGAGCGCCACGCGCATCTTCCAGCCGCCCGAAAAGCTCTCCAGCGGCTCTGCCTGCATCGCCTCGTCGAAGCCCAGGCCAATCAGGATGCGCGCTGCACGGGCCGGCGCGCTGTAGGCATCGATTGCCAGCAGGCGCTCGTGCACGTCCCCGAGGCGATCGGGATCGACGCAGGTCTCCGCTTCTTCCAGCAACTGTGCGCGTTCCACGTCCGCAGCCAGCACAGTTTCAAATGGGGATGCCGTGCCGCTGGGCGCCTCTTGTGCGATGTACCCGAGCCGGGCCCTGCGCGGCATCTCAATGGAACCGTCATCGGGCTCAAGCTGCCCGATCATAACCTTCATCAAGGTAGATTTGCCCGCGCCGTTGCGCCCGATGAGGCCCACGCGCGCGCCGGTGGGGATCGCGGCTGTCGCTTGGTCGAGGATGGTGCGCCCGCCAAGGCGAACGGTGATGCCGGAGATCGTCAACATGACGCGCCCCCTAACAGGCGAGCGTCAGAAACCCAACGGTGCGTGTGGGGTCCGCTGCGCGGGGAAAGCCCTCATCGGGTCGCAACGATGCTCTTGGCCACGGCCTCGGCCACCTTGATGCCATCTATAGCGGCCGAAAGGATACCTCCCGCATATCCCGCGCCCTCGCCTGCGGGGAACAGACGCTCTGTGTTGAGGTTCTGGAAATCGATTCCACGGGTGATTCGCACTGGCGAGGACGTCCGTGTCTCGACGCCGGTCATGACCACATCGGGATGATCGTACCGGGCGATCTGGCGGCCAAAGACCGGCAGAGCCTCTCGCATGGCTTCGACGGCAAAGGCCGGCAGGCAATTTGCCAGATCCGTCATGGTGACTCCCGGTTTGTAGGAGGGGGTCACCTCACCAAGTTCCGTTGACCGTCGTCCCGCCAGGAAATCGCCCACTTTCTGACCCGGCGCCGAGTAATTCGAACCTCCGACTTCATACGCCAGCGATTCCCATTTCCGCTGAAAGTCGATGCCAGCGAGCGGCCCTTCGGGGTAATCGCGCGCAGGATCAACACCCACAACCAGGCCCGAATTAGCGTTGAATTCGGCACGCGAGTATTGGCTCATGCCGTTGGTGACGACCCGACCGACTTCGGACGTGGCGGCGACCACACGGCCGCCAGGGCACATGCAGAAGCTGTAGACCGTGCGGCCGTTGGCACAATGATGCGCGAGCGAGTACGCGGCCGCGCCGAGGTCCGGATGCCCAGCGCAATTGCCATAACGAGCGCGGTCTACCCAGCTTTGAGGGTGCTCAATCCGCACACCAATGGAGAATGGCTTGGCTTCGAGATGAACGTGCTGCGCGTGTAGCATCTCAAACGTCGGCCTGGCGCTGTGCCCGACCGCGAGCACGACATGGTCAGCCTCCAGGAACGAGCCGTCGTGCAGATGCAGACCACGTAGCCGCTGACGCCCGTCGGGCAGTTTATCGAGCGCAATATCGTCGACCCGCGTCTGCCAGCGATACTCGCCGCCCAGCGCCTCGATGGATCGGCGCATGCTCTCTACCATCGTGACGAGACGGAATGTGCCGATGTGCGGGTGTGCTTGCCACAGGATGTCGTCCGGAGCGCCAGCTGCCACGAACTCTTCCAGGACTTTCCGGCCCAGGAAGCGAGGATCCTTGACGCGGCAATAGAGCTTGCCGTCCGAGAAGGTGCCCGCCCCGCCTTCTCCGAACTGGACGTTGGAATCGGCGTTAAGCTCGGCCCGTCGCCAGAGGCCCCAAGTGTCCCTTGTTCGCTCGCGCACGACTTTGCCGCGGTCGAGGATGATGGGCCGGAAGCCCATCTGGGCCAGGATCAGTCCGGCGAAAAGGCCGCAAGGGCCGGCGCCGACTACCACGGGCCGCAAGCCCGACCAGCCCTCCGGCGCCGTCGCTATGAACCGGTAGGTCATGTTGGGAGTGGGCCGAACATCCTTGTCGCCGGAGAAACGCTCCAGCACTTCCGCTTCCTCCGCAAGCTCCACGTCGACCGCGTAGACCAGCTGGATAGCCGTGCGTCGCCGCGCGTCGTTACCGCGCTTGAAAACCGTATGGCTCTGAAGCTGGTCGCGCTCGATCCCCAGTCGCGTGCAGATCGCAGCAGGCAGGGCATCGGGCTCATGATCGAGAGGCAGCGTAAGGCCGGAGAGCCTGAGCATCAGGACGCCTTGGCGCTGTTGTGCTCGTTCAGGCGAACGCGTTGCAAACTTGCCGAGCGGTGCAAGTTCCGTTTGTACTCCCCTGCCTGCGGAGGCCGATGTCCTTGTAATCTATGCGTCATGGCCGCGCCCCTAGCGTATTCTACGCTCGGCCACGAGGGCTTCATCGCCCCGAAGAAGCGAGCACGACGGCGTCACTCGCTCATACGGCAGACGTATTCTCGCCGATCTCCGCGAAGTAGCGTGCCATCGCATCCACGCAGCCGTTGCTCAATTCAATGAAGGCGCGGCGCCGATCGGTTTCGTCGCTCACCCGCAAGAATAGCCCTTGCTCCACCATTTGGCCGATCCACCGGAGGGCAGTCGTGGGTGGCACACCCGAAGCGATACACAGCGAGGTTACGGAGACACGCCTGTGCTCGGCACGCGCCGCCGTCAGGTCGAGCAGCATGTCCCATGCTGGATCCGCGAAGATCTGCGAACCGAAATGACGGCTGCGTAATTGGCGGTGGCGGATGATACGCCGCACGAGCCGGGGATCGGGCAGAGGCGGTCTTGCTGTGCGGGGACCCTCCTGCAACAGCGGCACTGCCGCTTCGCTCGCCACATGTTGAGCGGGAGCGAGGCGATCGATGCGACCTGCAATCTGGCCCACTTGCTCGGTAAGCCGCATGAGAAGGCCGCGCTCGTCCTCCGAGAGTTCGCGCAGCCGCCCGGAAGGGAACTGTGCCAGTACATGGCCGAGAGAAATCACACGCTCAGCGCGATCGGGGTCGACGAGAATTTGGGCGCCACTCTGGTCCAGGCAGCCAAACACGTCTTCCAGACCATCGACCACGGTCGAGACGATCAACCGGCTGCCGGTACGGGCGGCGCGAACATCCAGCCGTGCCAGCGCCGCCAGCGTTTGCGCATCGACAAAGGGGCAGTCCACCAACACCACGTCGGCCAGCGGCCGAGCCTCACCTTCGGTGAGCGCCGAAAGGTCTGCCGCCACGCTGACGCGCAGATCCGACGCTTGCGCATCTTCGCGCAGCATCCCGCGGATATGCGGGCGGTCCGCATAGATCGAGAGCGTCAGGGGCAGACCCGCAGGCTCACCTTCGGTAGCGGCATACCAGCAGTCCTCGTCAGGCGCGGCTCTTTGATCGAGGGCAGGTGCGAACTTGTTCATGACACACGACTCCGTTCCGAGGCGGACTACGTGAACAAGCGTAGAACAAAAAGGGTATATGTCAAGAATGGAGGAAACAACGAAGGCTTCGGAACCCGGGTTGCCCCGATATGCCGCTGATCCGCTTCAGGTCAGATCCAGCCGCCCAGTTCGCGGCGGATCAAGTTCTCCAACATGATCATTCCCGGCTCGCGATCATTGAGGCATGCCAAAGTGGCGAAATCTGTGCCACCCGCCTCCATGAAGGTCTCACGCCCCCGGATCGCCAACTCCTCCAGCGTCTCCAGGCAATCTGCCGAGAAGCCGGGCGCAGCCAGGACCATCCGGCGAGTGCCGTTGCGAGCTTCTTCTGCAATCGTGATGTCCGTGGCAGGCTCCAGCCATTTCGCGCGTCCGAAGCGCGACTGGAATGTCGTATCGATCCGAAGCTTCGGAAACTGCGGTGCGAGCGCTTCCCCCAACAGCCGCGCGGTCTTGCGGCAATGGCAGTAGTACGGATCGCCCAGTTGCAGCGTACGTTCGGGCATGCCGTGGAAAGACAACAGCAAAACCTCGGGATTGAAAGACAAGCCGCCGATCTGGCTTCCGATATCTCGCGCGAGCGCATCGATATACCCGCGATCGTCATAGTAGGGCGGCAGTGTGCGGAGCGCAGGCTGCCAGCGCATGGCGCCAAGCGCCTTGCAGATCGCATCCATGACCGACGCATTGGTAGCCGCAGAGTACTGCGGATAGAGTGGCGCGACGAGAATGCGATCACAACCCTGCGACTGCAGAGCGGCGAAACGGTCCGAGACAGCGGGCTTGCCGTACCGCATCGCCCAGTCCACGATCACGCGATCCCCCATTCGCTCCCGCAAGGCTCGCGCTTGGCGTGAAGTGATAGCTGCAAGAGGCGACCCCTCGTCGGTCCAGACCTGCTGGTAAGCGTGCGCAGACTTACGCGGACGCGTGCGCAGGATCACACCGTGCAGGATCGGCCCCCACACCAGCTTGGGGATCTCCACCACACGCGGGTCACTGAGGAACTCCGCCAGGTAGCGCCGCACCGCGGCAGGACTCGATTCGTCAGGCGTGCCGAGATTTACGAGCAGGACGCCGATGCGGCCAAAAGCGACACGGGGATGGTCGAGGGGTCGGGTCACACATCCTCCGAGAGCAGGGGCAATTGGCGCAGGCGCAAGCCCGTCGCTGAAAACAGGGCGTTGGCGACGGCCGGTGCTACCGCGACAACGCCAATTTCGCAGGGGTCTTCCGATTCGGCATCGCTCTTGATGAACTCGACGTCGACAGCGGGGCAATCTGTCAGAACGGGCAGATTCAATGCGCCAAGGCGCCCTGTCAACGGCAAGCCTGCCTCATAGCCGGGGCTGCACCCCAGCGTGAGGCCAAGGCCAAAAATCAGCCCACCCTCGATCTGCTGCCGCGCAATGTCGAGATTAACGACCCGCCCAATATCCACCACCGCCGAAAGCTTGTCGACCCGGACTGCCTCAGCCTCGCGCCGGGCAGTGGCGATAACGGCGATGCGGCCATTCCCCATCACATGGCAGGCAATGCCTTGGCCGCTGTTGGCGCTACCTCCATCCCAGCTCGCCAGCGTGGCGACGCGCTGCAGGCATTCAGCGAGGCGCGGATCGCCGCCAAGCAGCGCCATGCGATAGGCAAGCGGCTCTCTCCCTGCGTTGTGCGCCAGCTCATCGATGAAGGATTCGGTGAAGAACGCCGTGTAGCCATGCGCATTGCCGCGCAGCCGCCCTGAGGGCAGCGGCACGGTTGCGGGCACATGATCGATCGCGAGATGCTCAATGGCGTAGGGCGGAACCGCGCCCTCGATCGCCATCGGGTCGGCTTTGCCAGCAACGGCGTCGATCGCTTCGAAAGGCCCAGCCCCGTCAAACAGACGGCGACCGAATTCGAGCGCAGCGGGCGGCACCGCGATCCGCGCCCGCAGTCCGCCCAACCGTCCTTCCGCATCGAGATTGGCGTACATGACAGCCGCTGCGGGTGGGCGCGGCCAGCCTGCGACGTGTTCCTGTTTGCGCGACCAGACGAGTTGCACCGGCTTGTCGCAAGCCTTTGCGATCAGCGCCGCCTCAACGGCGTGATTATCCTGCAGCCGACGATCAAAACTGCCGCCCAACGGCATGGAATAAAGGATCACATCCTCCGGATCGATATCGAGCGCGCGCGCTGCGGCCTCGCGTGTCGCTTGAGGAGCCTGGGTCGCTGCCCAGAGTTCAAGGCGCCCGTTGGCGTAGCGGGCAGTGGATGTGGCAGTTTCGATGGTGGCGTGAACCGCCGGAGCCACTTCGTACCGCAACTGGAGCGGCATAGTGCCTGAGAGGTAGGCGTCCGGATCCCCACGGGAATAGAGCCGCGCAGCCTCGCCAGTGCGGAGCGCCGCGTCGAGCGGCTCGGAAATCCCCGTGCTGTCCGCACGGTCGCTGGCGGAGAAGCGCGCATCAATGCGGGTGAGCGCATTGTCCGCGGCCCACCAGTTGGTGGCTACCGCTGCGACCCAACGATCATTGCGCACCAGCGCCACCAAACCGCGCACATGGCGCGCCGCGTCCTTCTCGTAGGTTGCAAACTCCGCACGCCCGATGTGTCCGTGCCGGATGGCCGCATAGACCATATCCGGCAGCCGCACGTCGCCCGCGAACTGATAGGTGCCATCGACTTTCGAGGGCAGATCGAGGCGCGGGTAGCGCAGCTGCGCCCCGGGCGGGAAATCTTGGGGGTGCTCAGCAGGAGGAGCGTCCCGCAGAGGCGGCGATCCCGGCGGATCGAGATCCGCAGTGTCGGCTGCGAGCGGGCCGAATGGTAGGCGTTTGCCTTCATGTATCACAAAGCCGTTCTGCGCTTCGCACTCCTGCCACTCAACGTTCCACCGTTTCGCCGCAGCCATGCATAGCAGGGACCGCGCCGAGGCCGCTGCGACCCGCGCAGGAGCCTCATACGCCGCGAGCGCGGTCCCCTCAGCCGTCACGTTGAAGCTGTGATTGCGGGCCCAGCGGCGCACGAATATGCCGTCTTCTCCCCCCAGCCAGCCCGCCCAGGTGGGCATCCACATCGGCGCCCACCGGGCGGCAAGAGCATAATTGGCGTAGAGCGGGCTCGATGGCGCGGGCTCGACCGCGATCTGCCGCCAGTCCGCGCCAAGCTCATAAGCGACGACTTGCGGGATCAGCGTCGTGACACCTTGCCCCATCTCGACCTGAGGTACCGCCACAGTGACCACGCCATCGCTGGCGATCTTGATCCAGGCATCAAACGCCACTTCGCCGCGCCCGGGCTCAAGCGGCAAGGGGTAGCGGCGGGAGCGCAAGTTGTAGCCCACCAGGAGGCCACCCCCCACGAGCGCACCGATCAGGACACCGCGCCGGTTTACCGCCATCACCCGAGCCCGTTCGCAACCGGCTGGCTGCTCAAGGAGCGTTCATCCATGCGGTTACTCCTGCAGCGATTGCCGCGAATGCCGGCGCCCGGGGCCCGTCACCGGCAGCCGGCGGCACCCCCTCATCGCTCTCTCGCCGGATCGAAATATCCAGCGGGATGCGCCCAAGGAACGGGCAACCTCGCTCCTCGGCTGCGGCTTGCGCGCCGCCGATACCGAACGGATCGCTGGTCTCACCGCAATGCGGACAGACGTACCCCGCCATATTCTCCACCAACCCGATCACGGGGACGCCGCCTTTGTCGAACAGGGCGATCGCGCGCGTAGCATCCAGCAATGCGAGATCCTGCGGGGTGGAGACGATCACCGCGCCATCGGGCTTGAAGCGCTGGAGCATGGTGAGCTGAATGTCGCCGGTTCCGGGCGGCAGGTCCACGATCAGGACATCGACTCCCGTCCAGTCCCCCTCCAGCATCTGGACGAGAGCATTGCCCGCCATGGGTCCGCGCCACGCTATCGCCTGCCCCGGCTCCGCAAGATGTGCCATCGAGAGCACCGACACGCCCCACCGGCTTTCGACGGGGATCAGCTTTTTGTCGCGGGCGACCGGGCGCTGCCCTTCGGTTCCAAGCAGGCGCGCCTGGGAAGGGCCATAGATGTCTGCGTCGACCAGACCCACCTTGTGCCCGGCACGCGCCAGCGCGACCGCCAGATTGGCAGACACCGTGGACTTGCCGACGCCGCCTTTGCCAGAACCGACCGCGATGATGCGCTTGCGCCGAGCACCTTGACCCTCGCGCTCCGCCGTCATCGCGACACGGACGTCGGAAATGCCGCTCTCGCGAGAGAGCGCTTCTCGCACGCTCTCCTCCAGCACCTCGCGCTCACCGGCAGCCAGCCCGGACGAATCCAGCACCACTGTCGCGCGTCCATCGGCCAGACGCAACGATTGCAGCCGCTCCTGCGCCGGCGCAGGCAAGCGCGCCTTCATCATTTCGACCTCGTTGCCCGACATGCCCTCTTCCGCTTATCGCTTCTTGCGCTGGTTCCCCTAGCAAGGAAAAAGCACGAGAGAGACACTGTTTTTAGCGACGAGCCGTTCCTATAACGAAGGCCATGAAAATGATTGGTGGTGCATTGGCACGAGGGGCTCTCGCGATGGCGGGACGCCGCAGCCCATGGGGCGGCGGCGACGACAAGGGCGGCGGCCCGGGAGACGAGGCTGGCAAGGAAGGCGGACAAGAGCCGACTCCGGAGCAGCAGCGCGGCCCGCGCAACCCGTGGCTGCCATCTGGTGAGACTCCGCGTCGGTCAGCGAGCATTGAAGACATCTTCAAGGCGCGTGAGCAGCGCAAGTCCGGCGGTGGCGGGCCGGGTCGCCCAGGCGGCGGCATGCCGCGCATCCCGACGCGGCCTGATGGAAAGAGCTGGCTGCCGCTGATAATCGGCGGAGTGGTGCTTCTGTGGCTTGGCGTCAGCAGCGTGCACATGGTTGGGCCCAAGGAAGAGGGAACGGTCACCACCTTCGGCAAGTACGCCCGCACGATCGGTCCCGGTATCTCGCTGACGCTTCCTTGGCCCATCCAATCCGTGGAAGTGGACGATGTCACCTCGATTCAGCGTTACACGATTCCCGACGGCGAGGGTGAGAAGCTGATGCTCACCAGCGACCAGAACCTGGTCGACTTGTCCTACCTGGTTCGCTGGAACATCAAGGATCTGAAGGACTATCGCTTCCGCCTTGCCGATCCCGAAGAGACGGTGCGCGAAGTTGCAGAGGCCGCGATGCGCTCGACTTTGGCCGAGATCTCCCTTGATGAGGCACTCTCGGGCTCCGGCCGTGCCGAGGCGGAACAAGGCGCTCGCGAGCGCATGCAGCGAATTCTGGACTTCTATCGCTCAGGTGTAGCGGTGCAGGGCGTCGAAATTCGGAAGGCTGATCCGCCGACCAAGGTTATCGGCGCGTTCCAGCAGGTAACCGCGGCCCAGCAGGATGCCGAGCGCGACCGCTCGAACGCCCGCGCCTGGGCGCAGCAATTGCTGGCTCGTGCACAGGGCGATGCCGCAGCGTTCGACAAGGTTTACGAGGAATACAAGCTTGCGCCCGAAGTGACGCGGCGGCGCATGTACTATGAAACCATGGAGCGCGTGCTGAGCAAGAACGACAAAGTCATCGTAGAATCAGACGGTGTCACGCCATACCTGCCGCTATCGGAAGTTCGCCGGCGTCAGCCCACAGGTTCTGCCCCGGCTGATGTTGCCGGTCCGGCGCCCGTGCAAGCCCCTTCGCGAGGAGCGACGCCATGAACACGATATGGCAGAAGTACAAGGGCCCGATAATCGCGGCCGCCGTGGTGCTGGTGGCGCTCTTGTCGAGCGTGGTGATCGTGCCCGAATCGCAGCAGGCCGTTGTCCTGCGCTTCGGGGAGCCCGTGCGGGTAATTAACCGCTACCGGCCAGACGTACCTTACGGTGAGACCGGCGCGGGCGTTAGCCTACGCATCCCCTTCGCTGAGCGCGTGGAGCGCATCGATAAGCGCCTGCTCTCGGTCGACATGCAACCACAGCAAGTTCTCTCGACCGATCAGCTGCGCCTCAATGTCGACGCTTACGCCCGCTTCCGGATTGTGGATCCGGTGAGGATGGTCCGCACTGCCGGCACGCCCGAACGGGTGAAGGAACAGCTCGAGCCGATCCTCACATCCGAACTTCGCCAGGAGCTGGGCAAGCGGACCTTTCAGTCGCTGCTCACGGCGGAGCGGGGCCGCGCCATGGCGAACATCCGCGACGGACTGGATGAAGAAGCGCGAGAGTACGGCGTTCAGGTCGTGGACGTTCGGATCAAGCGCGCCGATTTGCCGGAAGGCGCCCTTGAGAGCGCCTTTACGCGGATGCAGGCTGCACGCGAGCAGGAGGCGACGACGATCCGCGCGCAAGGTCAGAAGCAGGCACAGATCATCCGCGCTGAAGCCGAAGCGCAAGCCGCCAGAACCTATGCCGAGAGCTTCGGCAAGGATGCGGACTTCTACGATTTCTATCGTGCGATGCAGAGCTATGACTATGCCTTCAGCGAGGGAGAGCACGGAACCACGATCGTGCTTTCGCCGGATAACTCTTACCTGAAGGAATTTCGCGGCCGCTGAGGCAGCTCACTAGCCGTGGAGCCATCTTGGGGCGCGGGAACACGCTCCATTCAAACGGGGTTAAGACGGATAAGCCTGAATCTCCGGCAGACCTAAAGACCGGGGGCCCGTGCCGCCGCATTGGAGGAAACAAAGGACGTGAAGCCTGTGCGCTATGCTTATGGATTGACCACCGCGCTCCTGCTCGGGGGCGCCACCGCTTCGCTCATCACCGGTAATCCGGCCGGCGCCCAGGTGGCGCAGAACGAAGCCAGTCAGATGAACCGCCTCTCGCCCCGGCCTGGGGCCCCTGCCAGCTTTGCCGAACTGACGGCCCAGTTGGCGCCTGCCGTGGTCAACATTTCTACGCGGCAGCGCGTGCAGGTGGCGCAGCAGCAGAACCCGTTCGCGGGGACACCCTTCGAGGGCATGTTCGGCGGCCGCGGAGGTGGCGGTAATAGCAGCCCGCAGACCCGCGAGGCCCAGTCTCTGGGCTCCGGCTTCATCATCTCGGCCGATGGCTACATCGTGACCAACAATCACGTCATCACTGCTGAAGGCCGTGGGCAGGTGGAATCAATCACCGTGACCATGCCCGATGGTACGGACTATTCCGCCAAGCTCGTCGGCAAGGACCCTGAATCCGATCTCGCCGTGCTGAAGATCAGCGCATCCAAGCCGCTGCCGTTCGTCAATTTCGGCGATTCGCGCCAAGCCCGCGTGGGCGATTGGGTCATCGCTATCGGTAACCCGTTCGCGCTGGGCGGCACTGTCACCGCTGGCATCGTTTCCGCCGTCTACCGCAACACCGGCGTCGGCGCCGGCGCCTATGACCGCTACATCCAGACGGATGCATCGATCAACCGCGGCAACTCTGGTGGCCCTCTGTTCGACATGAACGGGCAGGTCATCGGCATCAACAACGCCATCTTCTCGCCCACCGGCGGCAGCGTGGGTATCGGCTTCGCCATTCCGGCAGAGACCGCTGCGCCCATCGTGCAGAAACTGATCCGGGGAGAAGCTATCGAGCGCGGCTATCTTGGTATCCAGATCCAGCCGGTAACCGAAGACCTCGCAGCTTCGCTTGGCATCCCGCGCAATCGCGGCGAGTTCGTCCAGGCCGTCACCCCAGGCAGCGCTGGCGCAGCCGCGGGGCTGAAGGCAGGCGACGTGGTCGTCCAGATCGACGGCAAGGAAGTGACGCGCGAACAGACGCTGTCCTTCATCGTTGCGAACGAGCGGCCGGGCGCCCGTGTCCCGATCGACATCATTCGCAACGGCAAGCAGATGCGGCTTAACGCCACCATTGGCAAGCGTCCCACCCAGGAGGAACTGGCGCAGCAAACCTTTGACCCCGATGCGGAGCAAGAGAGGGACGAACTAGGCACGCCGCAGCAGAGCCAGGATCAGAGCGCTGCACAGCAAGCGGTCGGCTTTTCCTCCATTCCGCTTACTCCTCAAATCGCCCGGCAGCTTGGCGCCGCAGAGGGAACGACCGGCGTCGTCATCACTGCCGTCGATCCAAGCTCCGACGCAGGCCAGAAGGGCCTTCGCCGTGGCGACATCATCCTGTCGGTGAACTATCGTGAGGTCACCAGCCCTCAGGATGTGGAGACGGCTGTTCAGGAAGCGAAGCGCTCGGGCCGGGACGCGGTGCTCGTCCGCGTGCAGCGTCGGGGCCAGCCTTCAGCGTACATCCCTCTTCGCCTGCGCTGATCCGGCGCTCCACTCCGGCGGCTGCTGGCGATCGGAGCGGGGCCTGCATCATCACCTGCTTCTGACTGCGCCCGGTCCTTTGATCGGGCGCAGTTTCTTTATTGGGATTGCGAGCCGTATTGCAGGGGCTGCGACGGACCGTTCCTAGCACCCTGCTGAGGTGCTGCAGCCGCTCCGCTCCGCAAGCTACCTGGCGTCGAGGATCCGGCGCGCAAGCCGGGATCGCCTTGACCGCCGCGGCCGGTCGCTTGCTCCAGGAAATCATCTCCTGCGGCCGCAGGCGCGCGGCTGGCGTCGGGTAGATTGCCCGGACCGGGCACAGGGCCAGGCCCTGGTCGAACGCCGTCGTCATAGCGCAAGCCGCCCTCATCGGGTCCCGTGCGACGGACGCTGCCCGGTTCGATAAGGTTGCCGTTCTCGTCGGTGTAGTAGTACTCGTCGGGATTTCCGAAGATCATCTCGTCGTCTGGCTCCAGCTGCCACTCGGGTAGCTGAAGTTCGGTTTCGAACTGCTGCACCGGCCGGTCCTTGACTGCCTGTCGCATATAGGCGGCGAAGGCGGCTGCCGGCGCTCGACCGCCCTGCAGCCCGGGCACTGGACGCGCATCGTCGCGACCCATCCACACGCCGGTGGTAATCCCGCTGGAGAAGCCCAGGAACCAACCGTCCTTGTTGGAACTGGTGGTGCCGGTCTTACCCGCAACAGGACGCCCGATCTGGGCAGCCCGGCCTGTGCCCGTGGCCACGGCAGACTGCAGCAAGTCGGTAATTCCCGCAGCGACATACGGCGGCACCAAGACTTGTCCCGGCGACGCTTCGTGCTCGTAGAGCAGTTCACCGCGCGTCGTGGCTACTTTCACGATACCATAAGGCTCAATCGAGGTCCCGCCTGCGGACACGGCTGCGAATGCGCGAGTCAGATCAATAACGCGGACTTCGGAGGTGCCGAGCACCATCGAGGGATTGGTGTCGATTGGGGTGGTGATCCCGAACCGCCGGGCCATGGAGGCCACGGTACCAAAGCCGACTTCATTGCCGAGCGCAGCCGCAACGGTATTCTTCGAATAGGCGAAGGCCGTGCGCACGTCGATCTCGCCGGCGAAATTCCGCCCGGAGTTGTGAGGACTCCAGCCGTTGATCGTCACCGGCTCATCGACCACCCGATCATCGGGGGTGTAGCCCGCTTCCAAGGCAGCGAGATAGACGAACAGCTTCCAGGCGGAGCCAGGCTGCCGCACCGCGCTGGTTGCCCGGTTGTAATTGGTGTTCACATAGTCGGTGCCGCCCACCATCGCCCGCACGGCGCCGTCTTCGTCCAGACTGACCAATGCGCCCTGCGCGCCTTTTGGCAGGTTAGCGTTGATCGCCTGCGTCGCAGCCTGCTGCATGCTGACGTCCAGCGTCGTCCAGACTTCAATCGGCTCGTTGGTTTCGGGGATTAGAACATCAAGCTGCGGGAGAGCCCAATCGGTGAAGTACCGAACCGAGTTCTGCCCTTTCTCCTTGGCGATCTTAACCGCATCAAAGTCGATGCTCTCGGCCTCCTCCTCGGAGATGACCCCTACGTCCGCCATGGTCCCCAGCACCACCTTGCCGCGCGAGAGCGCCGCCTGCACGTCGGCCGTGGGCGAGTAGTTCGAGGGCGCCTTGACCAGCCCGGCGATGATTGCGGCCTCAGGCGTGGAGAGCTCCGTCGCCGCATGGCCGAAGAACTTGCGGCTCGCCGCGTCGATCCCATAGGCTCCGCCGCCGAAATAGACCTTGTTCAGGTAAAGCTCGAGGATCTCGTCCTTGCTGAACTTGCTCTCGATGGCGAGTGCCAGCACGCCTTCGCGGATCTTGCGACCAAAGTTGCGGCTGTTGTTGAGGAAAATCGTGCGCGCAAGCTGCTGCGTGATCGTCGACCCGCCTTGCCTCCACCGACCGCTTTCGAACCGGACCATCAGCGAACGCGCGACACCGATCGGGTCAACGCCGAGGTGCTTGCGATAGCGCCTGTCCTCTACCGAGACGATGGCGTCCTTCATGATCTCCGGGATCTGCTCGTAGGACAGCCACTTGCCGTAGCTTGGCCCAAGCGAAACCAGCTCCGAGCCGTCACGCGCGCGCACGACGATCATCTGCCCGTTCTGGCTGCTCTGCAGCGTCGAGAATGACGGTAGCTCGCGCGCAGTCATGAAAACCGCGGTCCCAATGAAGATCAGGCCGAGAAGCGCAAGCGCGCTTCCCCAGATCAGCACTGCGCGCGTGAAGCGCCTGAACCCGGATCTCTGAACTGATTTCGGAGTCGCTCCGGCTGAGCGCCGGCCCGAGCCTGCGGCGCGCCGGCCGTTTTCTTTCGGCATTCTCGGTTACAAACCCCTGTGGCGAGCGATCATGATTGCTCGACTAGCCTGTGCAACTGCGATGTGTAACCCGGGGTTAACGGCGCGGCATGTGCTTAACCTTGATCGTCGTCTTTGGGCTTGAAGTCCATGGCCGCGGAATTGATGCAGTAGCGCAGCCCCTCCGGTCCCGGACCATCGGGGAAGACATGCCCCAGATGCCCTTCACACGTGGCACAGCGGACCTCAGTTCGCACCATCCCGTGGGAGACGTCACGATGCTCGTGAACCGCCTCGTCCCCGACAGGCGCTGTATAGCTGGGCCAGCCCGATCCCGAGTTATACTTCGTTTCGGAAGAGAAGAGCGGCGCGCCACACCCGGCGCAGGTGTACAGGCCGTCCTGCTTGTTCTTCTCATACTTGCCAGTGAAGGCGCGTTCCGTGCCAGCCTGCCGCAGGACGGCATACTGCTCCGGGCTCAGCCTGTCGCGCCATTCGGCTTCGCTCAGTTCCAGCTTTTCAGTCGTCATGGAAGCTTCTCCTTGCCGAGGAATATGGAGGCGCCCTTTCCAGATTTCCAGCCGATCCCAGCATGTATCCGCAACGCACCCTGCTGGTGAACAATTTCCAGCAGGGTGCGTTGCGTGGATGAACCGGCTTGGTGTGAACCGCTCCATGCTATAGCCTTAATCAATCGCTTCACTCCGGAGACGCGCCGTGAACCAAGAGCCCGGTCAGACGCGCCTGTTTCTCAAAGGTCGCCTGCGTCACGCCATCAGCGATCAGGAGGCCGCTCTGCTCGACGCACTGGTGGACGAGACAGAACGCGTGCCCGACGCGCATCTCGTGCAACGGCGCGCGGTGCCGGCCAATCGGAGCACGCTTATTCTGGATGGCTTCGTCGCACGGATCGTCGCTGATGACGACAGACGCAGCATCGTCGGCTTGCAACTGCCTGGCGATTGGGTGGATCTTCACGCCTTCGCCCTCAAGCGCCTGGATCACGATCTGGTCACGATCGGGCCGGCCCTGCTGGCCTATGTCTCGCACGAAAAACTCAACGCGGTCCTGCGGGAAGAACCGCACCTGACGCGGATCCTGTGGTTCTCGACTTTGCTGGACGGAGCCATCTACCGCGAGTGGATCCTCAAGCTTGAGCAGCTCCGAGCAGAGGAACGGCTGGCTCATGTCATGTGCGAGTTATGGCACCGCTTGAACTTCGTCGGTCTTGCCGATGCACACGGTTTCAACATGCCTCTTCTGCAAACACATCTTGCCGACACCTGCGGCACCACCGCGGTACACATAAATCGCGTGATCAAAGCCTTGCGTCAGAAGGATCTTCTGGACATCAATCGCGGGCGGGTGTCGCTGCCTGACCGGCCGGCGCTGGAGCGGTTCGCGCGATTTCAGCCCGATTACCTCTACGGCGAAGGATCGCTTTACCTCAGCGAGAGCCTGCAAGACGCCTGATATTCACTAAAGATCCGGAAGCGACTGCTCCGCGAATCCCCACCCGGCAAGAGCCTTGCTGCGGGAGCGCTGGATCAGTTTTTCCGTGTCTGCGATGGTGAATGCATTGCCGCCCGTGAACCCGTCGAGTTCATTCCAGCTGATCGGCGCCGCTACCGGCGCACCGGCGCGGGCGCGGGCGGAATAAGGCACGACGGCAGTCGCCCCGCGCTGGTTGCGCAGCCAGTCGATGAAGATCTTCCCCTTGCGCTTCGCCTTGCTCATAGTAGCAACGAAGAGATCAGGCCCGGCCATCGCGAGGGCTTCGGCGAAGCGGCGGGAAAAGTCCTTGTGCACGGCCCAGTCATGCCCCGGCGTAAGCGGGGCGATGACATGGACGCCCTTCCCGCCCGAGAGCATGGCGAACGTGGTAAGGCCCAGCCCGGCCAGACGTTTGCGGATGTCATGAGCCGCACTTTTCACGTCTGCGAAGTCAAGACCTTCATCGGGATCAAGGTCGATGATCATGCGATCGGGCTGTTCGACGGCATCGGCGCGGGCGCCCCATCCATGGAACTCGATCGTGCCCATCTGCACGCATTGCAGCAGCCCCGGCGCATCCTCGACATAGAGGTAATCCTCGGTGCCGCCGTCCTTTTCCTGGATGGGGACGTGATGCACGTGCTCGCCAAAGCTGCCGCTGTCGTGCTTTTGAAAGAAGCACTTGCGGGCGCGCCCCTGCGGACAGCGCACCAGACTGATGGGACGGTTTCCGGCAAACGGCAGCATGAGAGGCGCGATCTGATCGTAATAGGCCGCAAGCTCGCCCTTGGTCTGGCCGCTTTCCGGGAAAATCACCCGGTCCGGATTGCTGATCGGGACTGGCGGCTCAGCCTGGGGCGCGGCAGCAGCCTTTTCCGGCTTGACATCCTTTGCCGGCTTGTCACCTCGCAGCCCCAGAAAGCTTGCGTGACGCACCCGACCTTCGCCGGTGAATTCAGCGAAGGCGATTTCAGCAACAAGCTCGGGCTCGACCCACTGCGCCCCACGACTCTCGGCGCGCGGCACTTCCAGCGGCGGCGCCTTTCGGGCCAGAGCCTCCAGCTTGCGCCCGACGTCCGCGAGCGTCTCACCGTTGAAGCCGGTGCCAACCTTGCCCTTGTACACGAGCTCCCCGCCCTCGTGCTGCGCAAGGAGGAGGGACGCGAACGGTCGCATCTTGGTGGACGATTTGTTCCAGCCAACGACCACGAACTCCTGCCGGTTGATGCACTTCACCTTGACCCAACTCTGAGAGCGCCGACCGGTGTAGGCAGCGTCGATCTTCTTGGCGATGATACCTTCCTGCGCCGCATCGCACATCGCCTTGAACAGCTTTTCGCCTGCACCGATCACGTGATCGGCAACCCGCACCGGCGGCTCGGCGTCAGCGAGCAGCGCTTCCAGACGCTCCTTGCGCTCGATGTTCGGCAATGCGGTCAGATCCTCGCCGTTGAGTTCGAGCAAGTCGAAGGCAAAGAAATCGAGCACGTCTGCGTCTGTTTGCGATCCGTGCCCGCGCTTCAGCACTGCTTGCAGAGAAGAGAAGTCCGGGTTGCCGTCCTTCCCGTAGGCGACGATCTCTCCATCGATGAGGCACGGCGGCAAGTCCAACGCGGCGACGGCCCGGACTAACGGTGTGAACTTCTCCGTCCAGTCGTGACCGTTACGTGTGTTGACCACCACCTTATCGCCCGCAGCAGCAATCAAGGCGCGGTAGCCATCGAACTTGATCTCGTGCATCCACTGGTTGCCCGCCGGTACCGCGTCGACCAGCGTCGCAAGCTGCGGAGAACGGAACTTCGGCGGTTTGTCTGAGGTGGCACGCCGCTTTGGTTTCGGCTTGGCTTTGCCGGCATTATGCTCTGCCGCGGCTTCCATCTGCGCGGTGAAGTCCTTCCCCTTCTTGCCTGCGAGGGAGAACTCGCCTCGCTTGTCTGCGGCGATCTCCGCCATCGGCCTGCCCGTTAGCACGCTGGTCAGACCATGTTCGACAAGCTGGTCTCCCTTTGTCGCATAGGCGTCCTGAACTTTGCGCAGCAGCCAGTTCTCGCGTTTCTCACCAGGGCGTGGCTTCATCCGCACCAGGAGCCACTCGCCTTTCATGCGCTCGCCATCGAGAGTGAAGTGGAGGTGACCGGCCTCAATGTCTTTCGCGCTCTTGCCCGGGATCGGTGCCCAGGTGCCCTTGTCCCAAAGCATCACCGAACCACCGCCATATTCGCCCTTTGGGATCACCCCCTCGAACTCGGCGTAAGCGAGCGGATGATCTTCCGTGCGTACGGCCAGCCGTTTATCGTCCGGGTCAGGACTAGGTCCCTTGGTGACCGCCCATGACTTGAGCACACCATCGACTTCCAGACGGAAATCCCAGTGCAGCCGAGTCGCAGCATGCTTCTGGACGATAAAGAGATTGCCGGTGGAGCTCTGCGCAGTCTTGCCGGCGGGCTCGGCAGTCTTCTTGAAGTCTCGTTTGCGGTTGTATTCGGCGAGCGGATCGGCCTTGCTCATGGCTCCCGCTCCTCTGCGGCTCCCGGCTTTCCGATCCGCCGCTCCTGCGTCCAGCCCCGCTCGACGAAGTGGAGCAAGGTCAGCAGCACCACGGAGATGATGGAGCCGGCGAGCACGAGTGGCCACTGCCCCGCGCCACAAGCGATCCCGATCACGGCCGTGAACCAGATGTGCGCCGCCGTGGTAAGGTTATGAAGATGGCCGCGCGAGAACACGATCAACCCTGCGCCGATGAAGCCGACGAACGCGCCCGTTCCTTCGAACACACGCAGAGGATCCATTCGCTCGCCATCGAGCTGATGATAAAGCGAGAGGATCGACACTGTCATCGTGGCGGCGGCGACGCACACTATTCCATGAGTCCTGAGGCCAGCCGAATGACCACGCACCTCGCGATCCAGCCCGAGCAGGAGACCCACCAGAGCGGCGAAACCGAGACGGCTGACCAGATCCAGACCGAGAGCTTCTACCGGAACCGGCGCATTAAGATGCATAGGGTCAGGCGCTCTTGCGTGTGCGGGACGATGAGGAAGAGGCCTTCGCCTTGCTGGCGCTCGCTTTCGCCGGGGCCTTCTTCGCAGGTGCCTTCTTGGCCGGCGCCTTCTTGGTCGCTGTGGTGGAGGTGTCGCTCGCGCCGACGGACTTCTTGAGAGCCGCCATAAGGTCGATCACGTTCGATCCCCGGTCGGCGCTTGGCTCCTCGACATCTTCCAGGATCTTCTTGCCCTTCGCCTTGGCCTTCTTCTCGACCAGCGCCCGAAGCGCATCGACATACCGGTCGCGGAATTCCTCAGGTTCGAAAGCTGCGCTCTTCTTCTCGATCAGCGTTGTCGCTAGGTCGAGCAGATCGTCCGTAGGCGTCTCGTCCGGAATCTCATCGAAATAGCTCTGCGCCTGGCGCACTTCGTCCGCATAGCGCAGCGTCTCAAGCACGATGCCCTTGCCGCAGGGTCGCAGGCTGACCAGCTGCTCACGCCCGCGCACCGAAAGCTGGCCCAACGCGATCTTCTTCGTCTTCCGCAGAGCTTCGCGCAGGACGATGAACGCCTCATCCGCCAGGTCGTCGGCGGGAACGACGTAGTAAGGTTTTTCGAAGTAGAAGACGTCGATCTCGTGCTGGTCGACGAATTGCACCAGTTCCAACGTTTTGCGGCTCTCGATCTTGACCGCTTCGATCTCCTCGTCTTCCAGCAAAACGAAGTTGCCCTTTGACAACTCGTAGCCCTTTACGATTTCGTCGCGGTCGACCGGGCCGATCCCCTGAACCACCTTCTCATACTTGATAGGCTTGCCCGAAGGCTCATGAATCTGACGGAAGCTGATGGCCGCGCCCGATTTCGTCGCCGCGTAGATTTCTACGGGGATCGATACCAGCGCCAGCCGGATCTGTCCCTGCCAGTACGCACGCGCCGCCATGTCACTCGCTCCTGTCTTCGCGAGTCCATAGCTCGCGAGGGGCGGCCGGGTTCCCGAGCCGCCCTCGCGCAACTAGTCCTCCGGTATGACCCAGCGGATCGAGCCAGCGTAAGTTCCGCGAACTCGCGCGCCGGAGGCATCCACCGCCGGCTCGAAGCGCGCCCGGCGTGAAACATGCCGGCAGGTCGCCACGTCCAGTTCGTTGAAGCCGCTGGAGCCCGTGACCCGGCAGTCCGCCACTCTGCCGTCGGCGCCGACAGTCAGTTCGAAGCGCACAGTGCCCCGCTCACCCCGGCGCAGCGCCGCCGTCGGGTAGTCGTCGGTGCTTACCCACAGGCCAGGATCGTTGCGAGGACGGGCAGATTGGGCGTTGCGGACGAGCGTATCAGAAGCATTGGAAGCCATCGGAATGGGCACCTCCAGCGGCAGAGTTGAAGGCAATACAAGCGGCGGAAGCGTTGATGTCGGCAACGGTTCGAGCCGCACGTGGCGGTTGGGCACCGTCATCATGACGGATGCGCTCGCAGGCTGCGCTGCACTTGTCGCAGGCGCCTGCTCAGGTGGAGGCTGCTTAGGCGGCGGCGGCGGCGCCGCCTCTATGGGTATGTTACGCCCTTGCAGGACGGTGACGGCATCGTTGACGAAATCCACATTGAGCCCGGTAACAAGGGCGTAGAGCGCCAGGCAGTGCAGACCGGCAACAGCCACAACGACCGCTGTCCTCGTCTTGTCCGGCGTCCTCTGGGCGTATGCCATAGGGACATCCTCTCCATGCCGAAGCTTCTCAACTTGCGGAAGTCCGCAAGGGAGCCTCGATCTACAGAGAAGCTATCACGAATTCGCGACGAGCAAACTGCTTTTTACTAAGCAAGACAAGCATTCAGGCGCAGCTAATATAAGTTAAGGATGCCTGGCGCCCTATCGCACGGCGGCAAGTGCTTTCTGCCGCCGCCGCTGGACCGAACTACCAAGTCCGATCGCTTCCCGGTATTTCGCCACAGTACGCCGTGCGAGGTCGTAGCCCTGGGCCTTGAGCAGATCCACAAGAGCGTCGTCGGAAAGAATGGCCTTTGGATCTTCGGCGTCTATCAAGCGCCGGATTGCCGCCTTCACCGCCTCTGCCGAGACCCCCTCCCCACCGGCGGTCGCGATGCCGGAGGTGAAGAAATACTTCAGTTCGAATGTACCGCGTGCGCAATGCAGGTATTTGCTCGAAGTGACTCGGCTGACTGTCGATTCGTGCATGCCGATGGCTTCAGCGATGGCGCGTAAAGTCAGCGGTTTCAGATGCGAGACGCCGTGACGGAAGAATCCTTGCTGCTGGCGGACAAGTTCGCCGGCGACTTTCAGGATGGTTTTCTGCCGCTGGTCCAACGCCTTGATCAGCCAGTTCGCATCCGACAGCTTCTCCGTCAGCCACCCGCGCGAAGCCTTGTCGGCGCAGCCGCCCTTGAGCTCGAGGTAGTAGCGACGATTGACAATCAGCCGCGGCAACGTTGCTTCGTTCAGCGTGATCGTCCAGTCGCCAGCGGCACCCGGCTCGACGAGGACGTCCGGCACCACTGCCCCGCTGCTCTCCCCACCGAAGCGCAAGCCGGGCTTGGGATCATAGCTGCGCAGCTCGCTCAGCATCTCCGCGAAGTCTTCCTCGTCCACCCCGCACAGCCGCCGAAGCCGCGCGAATTCGCCTCGGGCAACGAGATCGAGATTGTCAATGAGGCGCACCATGCACGGATCGTAGCGGTCCGCCTCGCGAGCCTGCAGGGCGATGCACTCCGATAGCGTCCGCGCTCCGACGCCTGTAGGATCGAGCGACTGGACCAATGCCAGTGCCCGCTCACTCTCGACCAGCGGCACGCCGAGATCACTGCAGACCTCGCGCAGAGTCACGGGCAGGTAGCCGGTCTCGTCCAGCAGCCCGATGATGTATCGCGCCAGGAAAGCACTGTGGGCATCGGGTGCAACGAGTCCGATTTGCGCCTCGAGGTGTTCCACCAGAGTTTCGCCGTGGCTGCCGCGTTCGTCGATGGCGGGCCCCTCTTCGCCCCCACCCCGCAGATCGCTGCCCCAGGCGCTATCCGCCACCTGTACGGTGACGCCGTCTCCTGTCTCTCGCTCTGGTGCCGCAGTCACAGGATCTATGTCGAGCGGGCGATCGTCAGCGGCGCGGCCTTCGCCAATCAACCGGTCAACCGATGAGGCCTCCAGCGTCGTGCGGCGCACGTCCGGCTCAGGCGGGGCCTCGAACGAGTTGGATCGCTCCCCGGCATCTCCGCCCACGTCGAGCAGCGGATTAGCAGCCAGCGCGTCGCCGATGAAGGATTCTATTTCGAGGTTCGACAACGCCAGCAGCTTGATCGCCTGCTGAAGCTGCGGTGTCATCACCAGTGACTGGGTCTGCCTGAGGTCCAGGCGCGGTCCCAACGCCAAGGTTCAGCTCTCCGCAGCCCATCCCGGATGGGCACTCACAGCGTGAAGCCTTCGCCAAGGTAAAGGCGCCGCACGTTCTCGTCAGCTACCAGTGCCGTAGGGCTGCCGGCGAACAAGACCTGGCCACCGTAAATGATGCAGGCACGGTCGACGATATCGAGCGTTTCGCGCACGTTGTGGTCTGTGATGAGAACTCCGATGCCGCGTGTCTTCAAATCCCTTACGAGGTCACGAATGTCGGAGATCGAGAGCGGATCGATACCGGCAAAAGGCTCGTCCAGCAGCATGATCGAAGGCTTCGCGGCCAAGGCGCGCGCAATTTCACAGCGCCGCCGCTCACCACCCGAGAGGGCCATCGCCGGGCTCGACCGCAAGCGGGCCAGACCGAACTCGTCGAGCAGCCGTTCCAGCTCGGCAGCGCGTACGGCCTTGTCGGGCTCCATCAGCTCCAGCACGGCGCCGATGTTCTGCTCGACCGTCAGACCGCGGAAGATCGAGGTTTCCTGCGGCAGGTAACCGAGGCCAAGGATGGCGCGCCGATACATCGGTAGCCGCGTGACATCGACGCCGTCCATCAGGATTCGACCCGAATCGGGACGTACGAGCCCCATGATCGAATAGAAGCACGTCGTCTTGCCCGCGCCGTTTGGCCCCAGCAGACCCAGCACTTCGCCTTTCGCAACCGACAGAGAGATATCGGTCAGGACCGCGCGCTTGTCGTAGCTCTTGGCGATCGAGATCACCTCAAGGCCGCCATTCGCCGCCAGCGACGCGGCATCGACGGCGTCCGGCGTGGCTGTCTGGGTGGTTTCAACAGGCTCGGTCATCCCGATGCGGTTTAGGGAACGGCTCTGGCCCAAGCAAGGCGGCATTTGGCGGGTGGCTTAACAAGACCACCCGGCAGCGCTGCCCACCAGAGCAACCCCTCCAGTTGCAATTATCGGAACCCCGCTTGAACAATCTGCAATTTGGTGATTTACTATCATTACAGTTGTATGACCGCGCGCAATGAGAGGACGCCGGATGGACAAGTTCACACGAGCCAGTGCCTACATGCACGCCGAAGCGAGGCAGACGACAGCGGACTGGCGCCGCCGCATGAGCGACCATATCGCTTACGCCTTGCTGGTCTATACCGCGCTCCAGATCTTCGTGACCATCGGTGCTCTGAAGTCCGAAAGCGAGTCGCTGCTGCCATACCTGGCGCTGGTCATGCTTGTCGTGGCTATCATCCCGGCTTGCCGGCGCTTTGAAAATCGCTGGAACCGCCTGAGCGACGATCAGGCCCATGATCCGGCGCTTGCCCCTGCTTACAAACGCGATCGAGCCGCTCTGTGGCTGCTCGCGATCGGCCTGCCTTTCGCGCTCACCGGCTTGCTCAAAGGTCTGGCACACTTCTTCGCCTGATAGCGCCGTTCTTTTCCTCCGAACGGCCGCTGTCCCCATCCCGATGATTGCCCTCGCGCTTGTGCGCGCCTAGTTCGAGGCCGCGCCGCATCGCCGATTTCGGCGCGCACGAGGAGATCAATTTCGCATGCTCAGCCCCCAAGCCGCCACTGACCGCGCCGCAGACCTCGTCGCCCGCGCGAAGGTCGCAGGAGCAGATGCGGCCGACGCCGTCTATGTCGCCAGCGCGTCGGAGGGCATTCAGGTGCGTCTTGGCCGTCTCGAAGACGTCGAGCGCTCTGAAGGCGAGCAGATCGGCTTGCGAGTTTTCGTCGGCAATCGCTCGGCCAGCATCGGCTCGTCCGATCTCACCCCCGCGGCTCTCAACGAGCTTGCTGAGCGAGCAGTCGCCATGGCCCGCGCTGCGCCCGAGGATCGCTTCGCCGGCCTTGCTCCTCAGGACATGCTCGCGCAGGGGCCCTTCCCCGATTTCGACGCTTTCGATCCCGTCGATCCCGGTGCCGAGACCTTGCGAGCCGTTGCCGAGGAAGCAGAGGAAGCCGCTCGCGCCGTCGCCGGTGTTACCAACTCGGACGGCGCCAGCGCCAGCGCCGGGTTCAGCGTCTTCGCGCTTGCCACCAGCCACGGCTTCGCGGGCGGATACCATGGCTCCAGCCACTCCGTCAGCGCCAGCGTCGTCGCCGGCGAAGGCGCCGAAAAGCAGCGCGACTCGGCGTGGCGGCATACTCGCCACCGCGCCGACTTGCCCTCGCCTGCGGAGATCGGCACGCTCGCAGGTGACCGCGCCGTCGCGCGCTTGAAGCCGGCGCGCGTGCGCAGCGGTCAAATGCCGGTGGTTTTCGATCCACGCGTATCGAGCAGCATCGTCGGGCACCTGATCGGCGCGATGTCGGGCGGCGCGATTGCGCGGCGCAGCAGCTTCCTGCTCGACAAGCTGGACGCGCAACTGTTCGATCCGTCGCTTCTCATTGTCGATGATCCGCATAAGCCGCGCGGCGTCCGGTCGCGGCCTTTCGACGGGGAGGGGCTTCCCACCAGCCCACGCAATCTGGTCGAGAATGGGCGCCTGACCGGCTGGCTCATGGACAGCGCTGCGGCGCGCCAACTTGGCGGAGTGCCTACCGGCCATGCCGTGCGCGGCAGCGGCGGCGCGCCCGGCATCTCCGTCGGCAACGTGCATCTCGCCGCTGGCGCTGTGACCCGCGAGGCTCTGATCGCCGACATTCGGGAAGGCATTCTGGTGACCGAACTCATCGGCCAAGGCGTCAATGGTGTGACGGGCGACTACAGCCGGGGGGCGAGCGGCTTCCGCATCGTCGACGGCGTGATTGCCGGACCGGTTGCTGAGTTCACCGTAGCCGGCAATCTCCTCGCCATGTTCGCGCAGATGACCCCGGCCAACGACCTGGAATGGCATCGCCCGATCAACGTGCCGACGCTGCGGATCGACGGCATGACCGTGGCCGGGGATTAAAGCCTAAGGGTAGAAGCGGGCGCTCTCAGGTCTCGTCGGTGTTCACGCTTGCGATGCCCGGGCGCTCCGCCCCCATCCCTGAGAAACCTATGCAGTAGCCGCCATCGACGGGCAGTACCGTGCCGGTGACATAGGCGGATTCGTCACTGGCGAAGAACAGCGCCGCGTTGGCGATGTCCTCTGCGAGTCCCCACCGGCCCATCGGTATGCCCGCCAGCAGGGGGAAGTCGTCGGGCGGCGTGTCATGGGTCTTCGAGGCTTCAACCAGGCCGGTCCACATCGTGCCCGGAGCAATCGCATTCACGCGGATATTCTTGTCGGAATAGTCCAGCGCGGCTGCCTTGGTGAGCTGATTCACGCCCGCCTTGGCCGCGCCGTAAACGCTGTGGTGCTTCCAGCCGACCACGGCCGAGGCCGAGGTCGTGTTCACGATCGAACCACCGCCGGTCTTCAGCATCGAGATCACGCCGTACTTGATGCCCAGGAACGCGCCGCGGATGTTCGTGCCATGCACTTTGTCCCACGTTTCGGCGGTCTGCTTGTGCAGCGGCGCCATCGGGCCGCCGAACCCGGCATTGTTGCACAGCACGTCGAGCCGGCCGAACGTATCTTCGGCTTTGGCGATCATCGCCTGCACGTCATCCTCGTCCGAAACGTCGCAGCGGACGCCGACCGCGCCGTTGCCGAGATTTGCCGCGACCTCGTCCTGCTTGCCTGAGATGTCTGCCAGCACGAGCTTGGCGCCTTGCGCGCTGAACAGCTCTGCCATGGCCTTGCCCATGCCCGAACCCGCGCCGGTGATGACGGCGACTTTGCCCTCCAGCCTTCTAGCCACGCCTGCTTCTCCCTTGTTCCGTTCCGTCTAGTGCGCGTCCTTAGGCGCTCGCGTCGATCGTCGGGCGCACCGTGATTTCCGAGATGTTGGCACGGCGCGGCATCGAGAGCATGAAGACGATCGTCTCGCCGATGTCGCGCGGCTTCACGGCGCCTTCCTTTGTGACATGCTGCTGGATCGCCGTGCGCCAGTTGGGGTCCTTGATGCTGTCGCCCACTTCGGTCTCGGTCGCGCCGGGCATCAGGGTGCATACGCGGATATTCCGGCCGCCAAGTTCCTGCCGCATCCCGTCCGTCATGAAATTCACGGCGTGCTTGCTGGCCGAATACGCGCTCGTCATCGGACCACCTTTGCGCCCGGCCAGTGAGGAGATCGTGATGATATCGCCCACGCCTTGCTCCAGCATGTGCGGCACGGCTTCGGCGCAGGTGTAGACGGTGCCCATCAGATTGATGTCCATAACTTGGCGGTATGTTTCCGTGTCGCAGTTCTCGATACCGCCCGCCTGCATGACGCCCGCTGAGTTGACGAGAATGTCGATGCGACCGAACGCCGCCACCGTTTCTGCCACGGCCCGGCGGGCATCGGCCTCGACGGCCATGTCGCCAGGGATTGCCAGGGCTTTGCCGCCCATGCCCTCGATTGTCTCGACCAAGCCTGCAAGACGCTCGGCCCTCCGGGCCGACATCGCCACGCTGGCGCCGGCTTCAGCCAGGCACAGGGCCGTCGCCTCGCCGATGCCTGAGCTTGCGCCGGTCACGAGCGCGACTTTGCCTTCTAGCGTTTCCGCCATGCTTTCACATCCTCTTCGATCGTGCTCGCCCACTTGCGACGCGGGCCCCGAAAGTATCCAATCGGTGGCCGCTCAGCATGGCAGTGTCAAGACCGACGCTGAACACCCGTTCAAATCTGACGCTTGGCGTATACCATCACGCGATCACCAGCACGCTGCGATGAATGAAACGGACGAGATCCGCCTGCCCCCGCGCGCCCGTCTTGGCGTAGATTCGCTTGGAATAAGTGCGCGCAGATTCCACCGTGAGGCCCAATTCCACGGCGGCTTCGGAGATCGACATACCCCGGCTCAGCGCCAGCGCCAGCCGCGCCTCGCTGGGCGCGAGATCGAAGAGCTGGCCCAACTGGTCACAGCGGTCGGCCGAGGACCAGTTGTCCGCATGCACATAGGCGATGACTGCGGGCGCCGCGCGCATCGTTCCCACTCGTTCGGCCGAGGGAACCAGCAGCAGGTCAAGCCACGGCTCTCGACTCAACACAATGGCGCGTGGCCGGGCCAAGGGATTGCCGAGTAAGTCGGCCACGGCTGCACTGATCTCCTTGCGCAACTCAGGGCTGCGCGCGGTCAGTCTACCATCCTTGCCCCGCGCAAGCGTAGCGCTGCCCGCCAGGAGCTCGGCCCCGCTGTAGTCAGTATCGAGGATGCGCCCTTGGGCATCCAGCGTGACCCAGCCGAAGTTCATCCGCCGGATCGCTTCTGTAGCCACCGATGCGCTCATCCGCTCTCGCTCGAGCGCGACATGGGCGCGCATCGCCGCGCGCAAATAGGGTGCAAGGTCTGCCAGCAACGCATCCACGTCCGCGCCGAAGTTGCTCTGCGGGTGAGTGATCGTAATCCAGCCGCTCACGCCGCCCGCTTCCGCCACGCGAATCATGCGCATGTGGCTCATGCCGCTCGGCACCAGCAACTGGCTGATGTACTCGCGATGGGAGGGATCATCGATCTGCAGCAGCTCATCGAGCGGATAGACCCGGCCCTCCACCATGTCGTGGTAGGGCATCGGGTCGAGGCGCTGGAGTTCCTCGCGAAAGCGAAGGGACACCGGGGCAGGCCACGGCTCGCCGGCGTAGAGGTGGACCACTCGCGCGTCAGGCGTGCCGAAAGGCAATGGGCGGAAAACAAGGCTGGCGTAATGCGCCCCCACGCGATCCTTCAGCCGGTGCAGGAACACCGACCACGGCGGGACCTCCACCAAGCCCGCAATAAGCGGCTCGACCAGCGCGGCAGCATCGTCTCCGGAAAGCATAGTTCTATCCCCATATGGGAATTTGCCTGAGCCGTCCGGTAGACCACAAACGGCTGCGAGACAATCGCGCCCGAAGCCAAGAGGCGCGGATCAGGAGAGGATGCCGCCCCTATGCCCTTGGACATGCCCGTGCAGCCCGCCGCCTTCCTGCGCACCACGCTGCCGCTCGGTATTGGCACGGTGGGTGAGTACGACACGGGCCGCTATCACTCGATCTGGCTGCCCGACCACATGGTGAGCTTCTGGCCGGATTCGATCTGGACGCCCGAGTTCACCGACCTCGCCAAAGCCAGCCCCAGCCCGCACCGTCATCTCGACGGCATGGCGGTAGCGGCGGCCGCCGCAGTGCTGACCAAGAACACGCCGCTGGCGACGACCGTGATCGATACCGTGCGCCGCCACCCCTCGCTACTGGCGCAATCGGCCCTGACAATCAGCCATTTGAGCAAGGGCCGCTTCATTCTCGGCCTTGGCTCAGGCGAGTTGGAGAACACGGTGCCTTATGGGTTCGACTTCAAGAAGCCGGTCAGCCGGTTCGAGGAGTCGATCAAGGTCATCAAGATGCTGTGGCATTCCGACGGCCCGGTCGACTTCGAGGGCGAGTTCTACAAGCTGGAGCACGCGCGGCTCGATACCGAGCTTTATGACGGCAAGGCTCCGGAGATCTGGACGGGTGCGGCCGGCCCTCGGATGCTCGGCATCACTGGCCG
The DNA here is from genome assembly GCF_040534015.1 of Novosphingobium kalidii. Lineage (NCBI taxonomy): Bacteria > Pseudomonadati > Pseudomonadota > Alphaproteobacteria > Sphingomonadales > Sphingomonadaceae > Novosphingobium > Novosphingobium kalidii. Next base: position 28,437 of record NZ_JBEWLY010000024.1, on the reverse strand, counting down.
CGAGGCAGACGGCTGGTGGCCGGCCGGCTCCTATACGCCCGAGGATTACGCCGCCAAACTCAAGACCATCCTCAACGCAGGCGAGGCGGCGGGGCGCGACATGAGCCACTTCACCCCCGCGCTCACCCAAATCGCTCTGATCGGCGAAGAGGACGAGATAGCCGAGATGCTCAAGCAGCCGATGGTCAAGTCGATCATCGCCATGCTGAACGCCAAGGACGTGGCGCAGTTCGGCTACAAGCACCCGATGGGGCCTGAGTGGCACGGCATCATGGACTTCGATCCCCATATCCTCACGCGTGAGCGGATGATTCAGTTCTGCGAGGATCTCGACACGCAGATGATCCGTGACATCTTCCCGGTCGGCACGCCAAAACAGGTCGCGGCGAAGATCAAGGGCTTCGCCGACGCCGGGATGCGCGTTTACAAGCTGATGGAGTACGGCGCGATGGGGGGAATTCGCTTCAGCGACAACTCGGCGGCCAAAGTCCGCGAGACCGAGGACGAGATCCAGCAGCTGGTGGCGGGCTGACGATGGCAACGACAGCAATACATACCACCGCCGGCGGCCAGTTGGTGGCCGAAGCGCTCCTCGAACGCGCCAGAACCGAAAGCGGTTTGTCAGACTGGGGGGATGACAGTTTTCCCGAACGGCTCGCCAAGGCCGTTGCATACATCAACACCATCGCGATGGACGAAGCGGGGCGTGAGGCCGCTGCGCAGAACATCCACTGGCTGCTGACCGACCGGTTGCAGTTCTTTCAGGACCGGAAGGACTACCCGCTGGCGGGCGAGGCGATCGACCGGCCGATGTTCGCCACTGGCGAGCCGCGATCGGGCACCACGCTGATGCACGCGCTGATGAGCGTCGATCCCGATGCGCGAGCCTTGCGCTTCTGGGAAGTCATGCATCCCTCCCCACCGCCCGGCACCGTCGAGGGCGAAGACCCGCGCCGGGCGCTTGCCGACGACGAGTGGCGCGAAATCAACGCCAAGATGTGGAAGTGGCTGCACTGCCACCCTTACAACGATATGCTGGGCGAGGGCCTTCCCGAGGACGAGCGCTGCTGGGCCATAGACTTCCGCGTCATGACTCCCACCGGCTGGTGGCGCGTGCCGATGCAGAGTCTCTCGCTGGGCCTGCCGAGCGACCCGGTCGCGCAATACCGCATCCACAAGGCGATGCTGCAGGCATTCCAATACAATCGCCCGAAGAAGTATTGGGTACTCAAGGGCTTCCACACCACGCGGCTGGAAGCGTTCTTCGACGCCTATCCCGATGCCACGCTGGTCTGGCTACATCGCGATCCCGTCATGGTAGCGGCAAGCTCGACGATGATGATGTCGGACATCATGGAGGGGATCGTCGGTCCGATCGACCTCGTCAAGGAAGCACGCATGCATGTCGAGCGCGTCCGCACGTCGATTGCGAACACGATGTCGCACCCTATGGTCAACGATCCGCGCATCTATCACGTGCTGTATCACGACTTCGTGCGTGACCCGATCGGCACCGTCCGCGGCTACTACGACTTCGCCGGGCGTGCCCTCACGCCTCAGGCCGAGGCAGCGATGCGCGACTATCTCGCCAACAACAAGGGCGACCGGCACGGCAAGTTCCATTACTCGACGCAAGTGCTGGTGGATGCCGGCTACAGCATCGACGCGCTCAACGAGGAGTTCCGGCCATTCCGCGAGCGCTTCCACGTGCCGATCGAAGTGCGCAAGTAAGCCCATGCACCCGCGCGTCTGCCTCCACCAGGTCGCGTTCATGGGGCAAAGCACGACCGCCTTCGTCGCGTTCTGCCGCGAGGCGGGCATCGGCTGGATGACCATGGTCAACCCGCACTTGCTGGGCCCCGGCGTGCTCGACGAGGCCGAGGCGGCGCTGGCGCCCGGCGGCCCCCGGCCGATGACGCTCAACCAGCCCTTCGCCCAATTCCCGGACATCGAGCGTGACACCGGCGAAGCGGCCAAGCGCCTGAACGAAGCCATCGAAGCCGCGGCACGGCTGAGCGCGCCGCAGCTCTACATCGTCACCGGCGGGCGCGGCTCGCTCGACTGGGAGGACGCCGCGCAGCGTCTCACGAGGCTGATCGCCCCCTGCCGTGAGTTGGCGGAAGCACGCGGCGTGCGGCTGTTGGTGGAGAACGCCAACCCGTTCAATGCGGACATCCATATCGCCCACACCATCGAGGACACCGTGCGTTTGGCCGAGATGGCCGATATCGGCGTGTGCATCGATCTCGGGGCATGCTGGTACGAAGGCGACCTCAAGGCCAAGTTCACCCGCGCCATGCCGCTGACGCATCTCGTGCAAGTCAGCGACTACGTGCTCGGCGATCGCAGCACCCCTTCGCGCGCGGTGCCCGGAGACGGCGCAGTGCCGCTGGAGCGCCAGATCGGGTGGCTGCTCGAAGCTGGCTATGAGGGCGTCTTCGATCTCGAACTGGTCGGGCCAAGAATTGAGAGCGAAGGCGCGGCAGGAGCCTCGCGGCGGGCGGCCGAGAACCTTTCGGAAATCCTTGAACGACTGGGAGCCTGACGACATGGCCTATGGAGACGGACCTGCCGACGCGGAGCTCAAGGCAGCCTGGGAGCGCTTCTGCGACCGGCTGAAGGAAGCCGGCTCTTACGCCTTCAAGGACGTCAACCCGCCCGCGCCGATTCACCGCGCCGACGGGTTCCGGTTCCTGACCCAGAACCTTGGCCAAGCCTTCGACCTCGCCCTGGAAACGCGCGACCCGGCATTCCCGCAGATCCACTACTTCACCACGCCGACGATGAAGCTGGGCGGAGACGTGGCCGACTTCACCTATCGCCAAGCCTGGATCTCGGGCGAGCACACGTATCGCATCACCGGCAAGCGCGGCGCCGCGCGCTGGCTCAACATCACAGTTCAGGGTCCCAAGCCGGACAAGATCCCCGGTACCGACTACCCTCCGCTGCACGAACCGTTCGGCGACATCCCCGAGGCCAATATCCTGGGCTCGCAGCTCCAGACCGATGCCGAAGGCTGGTTCGAACTGTTCATCGGGGGCGAGGAGCGCAGCGGCAACTGGCTCCCGACCACGCCCGGCAGCCGCAAGCTGTTCATCCGCGAGGCTTTCGACGCGTGGAGTGAAACGCCAACCCACCTGACCATCGAGCGCGTCGGCATGGCCGAGCCGCGCCCGATGGCCAGCCCTGCGCAGATGATGGAGGCATTCGGCTGGGCCGGTGACTTCGTGACCGGCCTGATGCAGCAGTGGCCGGAACACTCCTGGATGACCTCGGGCGGGGTCTGCGATCCCGACCAGCGCAACCAGTTCCCCGCCGACAAGTCCGCCGACACCGCCGACGATGCCAAGCGCGGTCGCATGGCGGCCCACATGATCTGGCGGCTCCAGCTGGACGAGGCGCTGATCGTCGAGATGCCCTTCCACGACGGCTTCTGGATCTTCGGCATGGGCGGGCCTTTCGTGGGCTCGATGGACTTCCTCCACCGCCCCACCAGCTACACCCCGGCGCGTACCAAGGTCGACAGCGATGCCGTGGTTCGCTTTGTCCTCAGCCATGACAACCCCGGCGTTCACAACTGGCTCGATACGCAGGGCTTCAGTGACGGCAACCTGACGTACCGCAACCTGATGAGCCGCAACCCCGCAACTTTCCGCACCATGCTGGTCCCCCGCGCCGAGGTGATGGATCACTTGCCCGCGGACACGGCGATGGTGACGCCCCAAGAACGCAGCGCGATGCTGCTGGAGCGCTACCGCGCGATCAAGCAGCGCTTCGGGATCTGACGGCGAGCCATTCCGCTGCTGCACTGTCGGGGCATGGCCAAGCGCCGTCGCAGAACTTATCGCCTTTTTCGGGGGCGCTCTGCGACGGGTGTCGTCCAGCGCCGGATGCGTTATTCGGCATCTCGATACGTGATGAGGATTGCACGCAGCGATGAAGCACGAAGAAGTAGCCGATCTGCCTTACTTGCGCAGAGTGGTGGGGGCCTCGATGGCCGGAACCGTGGTCGAATGGTATGAGTTCTTCCTCTATGGCACAGCCGCGACTCTTGTTTTCGGCAAGCTCTTTTTCCCCCAGACCGGCAACGAACTCGACGGAATCATAGCCGCGTTCGCCACCTATGCCGTCGGCTTCATAGCGCGACCCTTGGGCGGCATCGTCTTTGGACACATCGGCGACAAGATCGGGCGAAAGTCGCTGCTTCAGTTCAGCCTCGTTATGATTGGTGTGTCGACCTTCCTGATGGGTTGCCTCCCGACGTTCGGCAGCATCGGTTACTGGGCGCCCGTGCTGCTCGTGCTTCTTCGCTTCATCCAAGGCTTTGCTCTTGGGGGCGAATGGGGCGGCGCGATCCTTCTTGTCGCGGAACACAGCCCCAACAAGAGCCGGGCGTTCTGGGGCAGCTTCCCCCAGGCAGGCGTTCCGCTTGGCAACGTCTTGGCCACGATCGTGCTACTGGTGCTTTCCGCTACATTGTCGGAAGCGAGTTTCCTGCAGTGGGGTTGGCGCATCGGCTTCTGGCTGTCGGTCGTTATCGTCGGCATCGGCTACTATATCCGCACCCAAGTGGCAGACTCGCCGGTCTTCGAAGCCGCCAAAGCCGAAGCCGAGCAGAACGCGCACGAAGGTTACGGCCTTACAGAGGTCTTCCGCCGCTACCCTCGTGGGGTGTTCACCGCGATGGGGCTGCGGGTGGGCGAGAACATCCTCTATTACATGGTCGTCACCTTCTCGATCACGTACCTTGCTCACATCGGGGTGGATACGACAGAGATCCTGACGCTGCTATTCTGCGCGCACATCCTGCACTTCCTGGTCATTCCGCCGATCGGGACGCTCGCCGACCGCATCGGGCGCAAGCCAGTCTATATCGCGGGAGCGGCGCTCACGATGGCCTGGCCTTTTGCGGCTTTTCCGATGTTTGGAAGCGGAAGCGCCCTTATCGTGCTGGGCGCGATCTTCATGGGCATGATCGTACACGCGCTGATGTACGCGCCGCAGCCGGCGATCATGGCCGAAATGTTCCCCACTCGGATGCGCTACTCCGGCGTGTCGCTCGGCTACCAGGTCACTGCCATCGTCGCGGGTTCATGGGCGCCTTTGGTCGGGACCGCGTTGCTACGCGAGTATGACGACTGGCTGCCGATCGCGTTCTACATCCTTGCTGCGGGCGCAGTCAGCCTCGGGTCGGCACTCCTCATGATCGAGAGCAAGGGCATATCGCTTGTGGCCATCGACCAGGAGGACCGAAGGCGCCTCGGCGGAGCAGGGTGACGGCGGTGGCGCGCCTCAACTGGTAATCAAATGCGGCACGAAGCGAGAGAGGTTGCGGGTGATCCTGCCGCCATCCTCGCGCATGCCGAGGCCGGCGGCCCGGTCTCCGATGACCCAACTGCCGAGAACGGCATGCTGGCCGTCTGCGCAGAACAACGGTGCATAAGCTTGAACGATGCGCGGTTGCTCCGCGTAGTCGCCTGGGGTCGTCTCGACGACGACGCTGTCCTCGATGAGGGAGATGTTCTCTCCCTCACGAGAGAACAGCGGCTTGGACACCGCTGCCGGCAAGTCGCCGGCGCGCGGATCATCGGCGAAGTAGGCCGGCAGCACGTTGGGGTGATCGGGATGACGCTCCCACAAGAGCGGTAAAATCCCCTTGTTCGACAGGATCGACTTCCAGACCGGCTCGATGAAGATGCCAGCTTTCAGATGTGGCGCGAAGGGCTCGCGCAGCATGTCTTCCCACGGATAGAGCTTGAAGCAACGCTCGATGGTGCGATCGGCGAGATCGGTGAACCGGCCTTGAGCGTCGGTGCCGATCGCGCGAATGTCGATCATATCTACGCTGTGTCCCGCCTGAACCGCGCAGTCCATGAGATAGCTGCAGGTGCCACGATCCTCGTCGTTCGCGGTCCAACATGCGAAGTGCAGGATGCGGTCAGCAGAGAACGACGCGAATGCCTCAATCAGGCTTTCCTGCAGCAGATTGAACTGGTCCGAACCTTCGGGAAGAACGCCGGCCTCGATCTGGTCGATCAACCAGTTGTGCTGGAAATAGGCGGCCTCGAAGATGGCTGTCGGGGTATCCGCATTATACTCGAGGAGCTTTGCTGGCCCCATCCCATCATAGGCAAGGTCGAAGCGACCGTAGAGGTGCCGATCGCCCTGGCGCCAGCTTGCACGCACAAGATCGAAGCGATTTTCGGGGATGCTCAGGCGCCGAAGCAAGGCCTCGTCCTCGACCACCTCGGCGACGAGATCCATGCACAACTCGTGCAGCACCTCGGTCGGGCCTTCGATCTTCTCCTCGATCTCGTCCAGCGTGAACGCGTACGCTGCGCCTTCGAACCAGTAAGGCTCACCATACATTTCATGGAAGCCGAAGCCGATGGCGCGCGCCTTATCGCGCCAGTCCGGCCGCTCAGGCAAAGTGAGACGTTGCATCTGGGTGCTCTACCCGCCGAAGCTGCGTGACTTACCCATCCCGCCGAAGCCGCTGCGAGCGACGGTGGTGGTGTTCACGTTGACAGGCGTTTTGATCGCACGGCCGCCGCTGCGATCGACTGTCACTGTTGAACCGCCACGATCCCTGTAGATCGGGGAGCCGCCGTAGCCGCCATAATAAGCGAAGCCGGGCCCGCGATCGTAATAGTTTCTCTGCAGTGCTCGCGAGAGGACGAAGCCAGCCAGCATCGGCACGAAGATGTTGCTGCCCGACGACGCGCTCGTGCCGGAGGCCGGCACGCACTGCTCCTGGCCCCACTCCTGCTCGCAAGACCTGAGATTGCTGAACTGCGGCGCGCCCTGTTGGTGTTCTTGCAAAGCCGCGCCGTAACTCGTCTGACACAAGTCATCCGGAAATCCGGCTTTCACGCATTCGCTCACGGACGTGAACTGCGCGTTGTCGAACTCGGGCGTTCCTCCGCAGCCGGCCAGGGTAAAGCTGGCGGCAGCCGCGAGGCCGCCTAGCGCTAGCGTGGGCCGGGTACGACCAGCGAACCGGCGCCGGCGTGGTGCTTGGGGTCGAGAATCGACCATGGCAGTATCCTCCTGAACGCTCAGTACGTCATGCAGGCGGCGTTGAGCAGGCCTACCGTCAGCGCCACTCCGCCGGCCCAAAGCCCTGCCGCCATCTCTCCGCCGGTGATCCGCGTCGCAAGCTCCTTCTGCGTGCCTGCCGCAAGGCCGAAAGCCAGCAACTGGATCAACCCGCCGATGACCGCCCAGATAACGAAATCGACGATGCTGACCGAATTGGCTGCAGCCGAGGCCAGCGGCAGGCTGAACCCGAACAGCGCACCCAGGTATGCTGTGGCCGCGGCGGAATTGCCTGCCCGCAACAGGACCAGTTCCTTCTGCGGCGTCACCAGCGAATACAGCGCGGCAAAGACAACCAGAAGCACGATCCCGGTTCCGAAGTAGGCGAGAAATGCGGGCAACCCCGCAACGTATCCGTACATAACCTCTCCGTGTGTAAGGGCCTGCCCCCGCGGCAGCCTACGCCTGTTCAGACCCGACGAATGTCGGCCGCACCCAGCCCATAGCCGATCATGAAGGTGATTGCCGCCCCTTGTGCTTGCGCCTGATGCGCCAAGTCACGCTCGATATTGAGCAGCAGCATTTCCTCGCCCGACCCGACCGAGCGCGAGTAGAGCATGCAGCGTTGGTGAATCTGGCGTGTCTCATCCCCATCGTCCACGGTCTCGACGAACTCCACAAGGTCAGCGTGGTCCTGCCCCTCACCCCAGTAGCGCGAGAACAGGATGCCGTCAGCGTCATACTCCGGTGCGCCGATCAGCCCGCGAGGTCCGGTCCACCGCGCCCACTCTGACGGACCACCCGGCACGACGCTGTCCCAAGGCGCATAGAAGCTGACATCCTGAACCGTGTCCTCGCCGCCGCCCGGCCCCGCCATGACCTGGATCATCCGGTGATCATCGTCGTAGTAGCGAGTGAGTTCGCTGTTCCCGTCGAGCCGGGCAGTGCCGATTGCGCTGACGATGAAGTTGCCCCCTGTCGGCGGTCCCATCGCAGGCTCTCCGGCTGCCAGCGATGCCTGAAGACCCAGCGTATCAATCTCGAGCGCGCCGCTGATGGCGCACCGCAGCGGGCCGCGTTCTTGCGGAAGCTGGGGATCGCTGCGCCCCTTACCGAACCAGGAGCGGATCATGCTGCTATCACCTCGCTGCGCATCGCGGTCCAGTCCACCGTCTCAGCCCGGACCCGGTGATCAGCGATGTAGAACAAGGTGTCGCGAGGTCCAACCTCGCAGTCCGAAGGGCAGTTGAGGTCGACGCTGCGTCCGCCATCGCGGCACATGCCGATCAGGGTCAGGCGATACCTGCGCTTGAGCCCCAGCAGCACCTCCAGGTAAACGAGCTTGCCCGCCTCGGCCGGCACTTGCATGGAGAAAGCCGTATCGACCGAGTGGCTGGCGAACATCCGCTCGGCCAGCTGCGACGCCCCGGGATCGCGCGCGGCACGCACCAGCAAACCGGCAGCGATGGAGGTGACGACTTCGACGCCGGAAAGCTGATGGCGCACGAGCTGTGCGGCGCCTTCCTCCTGAAAATGCGCCACGATGTGAGCCTGAGGTGCCGCGCTCTTGGCTGCAAGCGTAGCCGCCAGCGTTTCGTCGTCGTCAGCCCCGCGAATGACAAGAGTCTGTGCGCCAGCAGCTCCCGCGCGAGCATAGCTGGAGAAGTCGCTGAGTTGCTCAACGGCGACGAAATCGAGGTGGTCAGGCATGGGATTGGCCTCAATCCCCCGCGCCAGAAGCACGATCCTGGGCGCCCGGGCGTGGCGATCTTCCAGCAGCCCCTCGACGACCTGGCGACTGCGCACCCCCTGCCAACCCACGACAAGCGTGTGGCCAGACCGTTCGGAGTAGTCGCCAAATCCCTGCAATCGTCGCCTCCAGAAGGTGCTCATGGACGTGACCACCTTGCCGAGGAACACCGTAAACAGGGCGATCGAGCCCGGCAAGACGACAAGGACGTTAGCGAGCCGACCCGTGTCTCCGCCCGGCGACAAATCGCCGTACCCGACCGTCGTCGCCGTCGTCATGTAGAAGTAGGCGAAAGTTATCGGGCTGTCCGTCAGCTGGGTCTCACCCGCGGCAATAAACAGAGCGTAGGAAAGCAGCGCGTGAGCCAAAAAGGATGCCGCCAGCACGCCCCATGAGAGCGTAGCGATCGCGACGTAGATCCTTTGCCATATGCTGACGATGCGCGGCAATGTCCCCCCTTGCCCGCGCGCGTGCGGCCACTAGAAAGGCGAGCGAGCGGGACGGTTATATATCCGCCCCGCAGTCCCGCAAGCATGTCGGAGGATAAACGGATGAACGCAGAATGGCCGGTACCGCCCGGAGGTTGGGACATTTCCAGCCTCACCCGTCTGTTCGCCGCCGACCCTGAGGAGCTCGGCGATGTCGACGTGAACGTCGAACAGGGCAGCGATGTCTTGCGCATCACTCTCAAGGAGCGCGGCCAGCTTGACGTGCTGATGGTCGCCAGCGGTGAGCAGATCCTGTGCAGCGTGCTGCTGACACCCTGCGAAACCATACCGCAGCGTGAACAGTTCGAACGTCGGGCCCTGTCGGTCCACAAGCTCATCCCGCTGTCGACCTTCGGCATCTCGAACCTTGGGGGGACCGAGTGGTACGAGCTGTTCGGATCGCTCTCCGCACGTTCGACGGCCGAGGCACTGATCGAGGAAGTGGCCGTGCTCGCCGCGAACGCCGTCGAGGCCGCCGAGTGGATTACCGAATGGATTGAGGCTGAAGGAGAGCCCGCATGAGCATCTGGGGCAAACTGTTTACCGCCATGCGCGGCGGTGCCAATGAAGCGGCCGAGTCTGTCGTGGACAGCCAGGCCATGCGCATCCTCGATCAGGAACTCCGAGACGCGGACAACGCGCTGCGCCAGGCCCGCAGCGATCTCGCCGGCATGATGGCTACCGCCAAGCGCATCGAGAAGCGCATCCAGGACAACCGCGCCAAGGAAGAGCGCGACATCCACAATGCTCGCTCCGCCATGGATGCCGGCCGTGAGGACCTCGCGCGTGGACTGGCCGAGCGTGTCGCCGCGGTTCGCTCGGAACTCGCACGTGACGAGGCGGACCACGCCAACATGCAGCAACAGCAACAAGCCATGCTGCGCACCGTCAAGGACACCGAGCAGCGTATCGCGGCGATGAAGCGCGAGGTCGAGAGCGTCAAGGCGACGGACTCGCTCCAGCGCGCTCAGAAGGCGATCGCTTCCTCGCACGCGGGCGTGAACTCGCGCCTTGGCAGCGCGGTCGGGTCGCTCGAGCGGATTCGCGATCGTCAGGCTCAGCTGGGCGCCCGCCTGGAAGCGGGAGCGGAAATGGCAGAGATCGAGTCCGGCGCCGACCTCGACAGGCAATTGCTTGAAGCCGGTATCGGCGGAAAGACCAGCAACGCCGACGACATCCTTGCCGAGATCACGGGCCCGCGCGAGCTGAAAGCGCTTCCCCGGTCATAACTTCACGGTGTGCGGTTCGCGCCGGGGCATGTGCACGCCAGCCCATCGCTACCGCCGCACACCTTGAAAATACAGCACATCCTCACATGTGGTGTGCAGAAAGGCGCGAGGGGCTTGCCTGGCTGATAGCTGGGCTCAGGGCGATGCCGTCGAGGCGGCGGTATCGCGAAGTTGCCCGCATCCGCGCACAATCCGTTGGCCGCGAAGAAAGATGCGGCCTAGGCCGAGCGAAGAGCCCGTGCGGCATCGCCGGCGCAAATCAGTCACTGTTCAAGGAAGACCATGTGAGCGACGAAGTCGAGTGGTGGGAATATGATGATGCGGCCGAGATGGCAGACGCGGTAGCGGGTGATATCGGGTTCATCATCGAAAGCGCGATCGACGCTCGTGGCGCTGCCGTGATCGCGCTCGCTGGTGGGAAGACACCGGTCCCGATCTACGAGAAGCTCTCGTCGGCGAAACTGGACTGGAAGCGCGTCACGATCATCCCGGGAGATGAACGCATCGTCCCGCTGGGCGACCCGCTGAGCAACGTGACCACGCTCGCCAAGTTCTTCTTGCCCAAGGGCGCGCGGGTGATGCCGATCGTGCCGAACGCGATAGCGGACTACAAGGCTGCCGGACGTTCCGCGGATGCGCTTATGCAGGACCTGCATTGGCCTCTCGACCTGTGCCTGTTGGGTGTGGGGAGTGACGGGCATACCGCGTCCATCTTTCCGGGTCCCGATCTCGACGAGGCACTCAGTGGCCCAAAAGAGCGCCGCGCATTGGGCGTAATGCCGGATCCGATGCCTGAAGACGCACCAGTGCCCCGCGTCACGCTCAGCCTGGCCGCGATCACGACTGCGCGCGCGCTCATGATCGCGGTGACGGGTAAAGAGAAGCGTGCGGTGATCGAGACCGCTATCAAGCAAGGGCAGTCCTCACTCTACCCCATCGGTCGCGCGTTGGCCGGTACGGAGCTGCCAGTGGATATCCATTGGGCTGCAGCATGAGCATTGCATGACGTTCAGGAGCTTCATCCGCCACAACCGAGCGGGTTAACGCCGACGGGCCGCGGTGCGCTGAGGCGAGAGCATCTAAACCGATGCTCGCGCCTCGGTGATCTTCGGCCGTAAAGCGGATCGGCAGAGTGCGCAGCCCCCATGCGCCGAGGAAGGGGCGCCAAGCTATCGGGCCGTCTCGGCGCGGCGCCTGGATGCGACGGGCGATCAGATGAAGGCCTTCCTCCAGTTGCTGGCGCGCCAGGTACTGCGCGATGCAGAAATGCACGCCTCTTCCGAAAGCGGGATGACTGCTTTCCCGTTCACGATCGGAATCAAAGGTCAGCGTCATCTGTGCCAGCCGCTTTCCATGCGCAGGCGTATGGCGGTCCGCGAGTCGGCGTCAACTCTGATGTATTCGAGTGTCGGCAGTCGGACAGCGCTCCCCGACAGGGCATAGGGAGTTGCCGGATGCACTGTCGAGGCAGCTGTGTGGCATCGGGCACATTCCCGCGCGGCCCGGCTGATTGCGCCCCTAGAACGCTGCGCCGCCATTCACACCGAGCAATTGCCCGGTCGTGTATCCGGCATCCTCAGCGGCGAAATAGGCGCATGCGGCGGCGATTTCGTCCGGGCGGCCCATCCGCGCAATGGGATAGCCAGCCAGGATCGCCTCGAATTGCTTCGTGAAGTCATCGCCGGTGATGGCGCGGCGCGCCATGGGGGTGTCGATGAAGCTCGGGGCGATGGCGTTGACCGTGATGCCCTTTGGCCCGAGTTCGACCGCCAGAGTACGGGTGAAAGCCACGATCCCGCCCTTCGATGTGCTGTAGGCAGACATGTTCATCGCACCGATCTGCGCGGCCAGGGAAGCGATGTTGACGATCCGCCCCCAACCCGCCTCCTGCATGTCGGGCAGCACGGTCTGCACCGCAAGGTACGGCCCACGGACATTCACCGCCATGATCCGTTCCCACGCCGCGTCATCCACTTCATCGAACGGCGTGAACGCCTCAATGGCCGCGTTGTTGACGAGGATTCCCACCGGGCCCAATGCGGCTCTGGCGGCGCCGATCGCGGCCTCCATATCCGCGCGCATGGAGACGTCGGCGCGATAGGCTTGCGCGACGCCGCCAGCCGAGCGGATCTCGGCGGCCACACGCTCCGCGTTGTCCGAGTCGATGTCGAGAATGGCGACCTTGTGCCCGTCGCGCGCGAAGCGCCGGCTTACCCCCTCCCCGATGCCCGATCCGCCGCCTGTAACCACTGCGCAGCGCTTTGCATGTTCTGCCATCCCTCTCGCCCTCTCGCCATTTATCGAAGCGCACGCCGCACTCCATACTCATACGTTTGGCAGTAAGGAGGTCGTTCAGCAATTGCGTGGCGCAACAACGGCTTTATCGCGACGGATCACTGTCAGCGCCTTTACGATCCACATCTGCGGCCAGTGAGCGCTTTCTTAGGCACCTCGTGCTGGCTTCGAGCGGAACCTTCAGCGATCGGATCAAGGCTCCCGCGCGATCGGGTACGTCATGTGAAAACGGCTGCGGTCGGGCAGTCGCTGAGTGAGCCAGGCTAGCCGCTTCTCGGGATCGGCGGAGAATGCCTGATCGTTCGCAAGCTTGGCTGCGAAAGCCTCTCTGACCGCAGCGTTCTGCTCCAGTAACGCCTCCGCGAGCGGAGCCCTGACGAAATCCTCAACACCGGGCTCCGGAGATAGCATCTCGGGGAAGAAACCCCAGGCAAGAAACGAGTCCGGCGCCTCCGGCTCGAGCAGCGCGGCGGCGAGCAGGCCGAGGGGTTGGTCGAACGGCACGCGGATCGTGCCTGCAGGCAAAGTCTCTCGAACGGTCCGATGCTCGAATGTCGCGGTGATTGGCACTCGCCCGTCCTGCGCAGGCCGGATCGTTGAATCGTGCAGGTGAACCCGATCGAGCACCAACGTGCGCGGCGCCTCCAGGGCCTTAAAGGCGACGCCATGCAGTCGCAGGCGGTCGATCACATCGGTCTGTTCGGGCGGCACCCACCAAGCCTTCGGCAGCGTAACGGTCTCAACTGGCTCCTGCCCTATCACGGGCATACGGAAACTGATCGGCTGGCCGGTCCACTGTTGCTCCATCCTGCCACTGGCAGGTGATCGATAGGTTTCGAATGCAACGCCCTTGAAGTCTTCGACCCAGTCGATCGGCTCGGCGGACGGTTTCCAGCGGACCAGCATCTGCTTGGGGCGGCTGGCGCGGTCGGCCGCCTTTGCAGCGGCTATTCGCTCGGCATCTTCGCTCGCCAGACGGAGTGCAGCCTCCAGCAGCACGTAAGTCCCAAGCACGCGCTGGCGGTAAGGCTTCAGCATGTGGTTCTCGACCAGCACGGTCGGCACGCCGATGAAGTCGCCATAACCAGTGGAGTAGCGCGGCCCTTCGGGTGCCTGCCGGATGCCGGCGGATGGGTTCCGCGTGTCAATGGGGCTCGGGTAAATGGTCGGTATGTGTCCGGCGCGCTCCAGAGCTGTTGTCACCCGCGGACCGAAGCTGTTCATCAGCCAATCTGCCGTGGCGCGGTGATAGGCGTAGCGACCCCAGCCCGCGTACGTGAAGGTAATGTCGTACTGCATGTCGAAACCGTCACTGACATGGCAGTCGATATAAAGGATCGGATCCAGCCGGCGCAGCAGGGCGACCATCGCCCGCGTCTCCGGTGCGTCGGCTTTCGCATAGTCGCGATTGAGATTGATGTTGCGCGCGTTGGCGACGAACCCTTTCTCCAGCGGCCCGCGAAGAGCCGGGAAGTTCCATCGGCTCATCTTCTCATGACCATCGATGTTGTAGATGGGCACGAACACGAGATCCACGCGATCGAGCAGGCCTTTCTTTCCACGCAAAGCGATATCGCGCAGCAGCATCAGCCCTGCATCCTTGCCGTCGATCTCTCCGGCATGGATGCCTGCCTGCACCAGCACCACCGGCTTGGGAGCGCCACCGGCACCTCTGCCCGTACTGGCGCGCACCATCAGCAATTCGCGCCCCTGTCCCGTCCGGCCGAACGTTTCCAGCGAGATTACCGAGGACGCGGCGGCGAGCCGCTCCAGCCAGGCGCGCGTCTGCGCGTATCGTGGCGTCGTGGCGAAGCCAGCCTGTTCCGCCGGGGTGATCCAGGGATCGTTCGCCGAGGCAACCAGGGTCTCGCTCGCGCCTGACCAAGGTAGCTCCGGCGGCAGCACCGCGGCAGGCAGAGCTGGCAAAGGCTGGGCCGTCGCTACGGCCGGAGAAGGCAGCGCAAGTGCGGCTGCGTAGGCTAGAATTGCCATCACGTTGCCCTCAGAAAGTGGCGCGCAGACCGATTGACGCCGTGCGCGGCGCTCCCGGCTGCACCCATAGTGGCGAGTAGCTGTTGGCATACCACTGCGCATTGAAGAGGTTCTGGATTGCCCCGAACGCAGTGACGCCCTGCATCAGTTCGGCGTCTCCGAACACACGAAAGAGCGTGTGAGACGGGAGCGTGAAGGTGGTTCCGGTCTCTCCCGCTCGCTCGCCGATGTACTGCACGCCCGCACCCAGTTGCGCGCTCCTGCCGCCAATATCGAAACGCTTGGCCGCCTGAATGTTCAGGTTGTGCCGGGGTATGTTGATAAGCGGGTCACCGGGGCGGATCTGGAACGAAAAGTTCGGGTCCAGCACGCGCGATCGTGCTTCGGCGTCAATGAAAGCGTAGCTCATCAGTACATCGACGTCTCCAGGCAGGCGCCCGGTCAGATCAAGCTCTACCCCTCGACTGCGCGCCTTTCCGATCGCGACCGAGAAACCGGGATTGGCGGTGTCGCTGGCAAGCACATTGCTCTTGTTCAGCTCGAACACGGCTAGCGTGCCGTTGAGCCGCCCTTCCAGCGCCGTCAGCTTCAGGCCAACCTCTTTGGACGTGCTGGTCTCAGGATCGAAGATCGTGCCATTCACGTCCGTGCCGATGTTCGCGCGAAAGCCCTCCCCGTAAGCGACATATACGGTCAGCGGTTCGCTTACCCGGTAGACGATGCCCGCCTGCGGACTGAAGCGGCTCCGCTCGCGACGAGATTCGACACCGGTCAGCCGGTTGTCCGTTCGCAGCGAGACACGATCATAGCGCCCACCCGCGCGCACCTGCAACCCGTCGGTGAGCTCGATCTGATCCTGAACGAACAGCCCGGTAGACTTCTGAACATCAAGCCGATCAGTTTGCGGGCCAGGAACGGGCAGCGGAAAGCGCCCGTAAACGGGATCAAGCACATCGATGACATTGCCTGCTCGATCAGTGGTCGCGGGGCCGAGGACCGGAGGGCGAGTGCGGCGGAAATCCTGTTCGTTGCTGAACTCATCATGGTCAGCACCGATCAGCACGCGATGTCGGAGGCTGCCCGTCATGAACTCGCCGGACAGTTCAGCGCGAACCACCCATTGCTGGGAGTCGTACCGCCGTGAGCGGCGCTGGCGCGACAAGGAGCGGCCGTCGCGAAAGATCTTTTGGCGGGAGGGCACAAGCTCGGCGTCCGAGGAAAAGCCGGTCAGAAGCGTGTCGCGAAGGCTGGCACCGACCAGCACGCTCCAGTCTTCATTGAAATCATGCTGGAGGCGAAGCTGGTGACCGGTCGTCCGGGCCACCGTATCGCCATCGGCCGGTTCGCCAAGGAAGCGCGAGCGAGGCACGGTTTTGAAGTTGTTTTCGAGAACGACGATACCGCGGTCGAACGGCACTTCGGTGCGTGTCCACTCGAAATCGTAGGTAAGCCGCGTCGCATCGCCAAGCGCCACGCCGATAGACGGCAGGAAGCCCCAGCGTTTGTGCTCCACCGTGTCTCTGAACGTGTCGCCGTCCTCGGCGTAGCCGATCAATCGCGCGGTCAGACTGCCGGTCAGCGCGATATTCGCATCCGCCTGCCCGCGAACCCGGTCGAAGCTGCCGTACTGGAGCGACGCCGAGCCGAAGCTGCGGCCCAGTTCCGCCTGCTTGGTGACGAGATTGACGGTGCCACCGGGTTCACCGCGCCCCAGCAGCGCGGCGGCCGGTCCCTTCAGCACCTCCACCCGTTCGATCCCGGCGACATCGCGCGGACCGCCGAAGCCCCGACCGCCGTTGAACCCGTTGACGAGGTAGCCTGTCGGAATATTCTCGTCGCCCGCGAAGCCGCGAACGGCGAAACTGTCGAACAGGCCTCCCAAGGAGTTCTGGCGTGAGACGGACGCGTTGAGGTCAAGTGCATCGGACAAGCGCAGGATATTGTTCTCCTGCAACGTCTTCTCACTGATCTGCGCGATAGACTGGGGGATCTCCGCCAGCGTGAAATCACCGCGATATGCCTGCCTTACACCCGAAACGGTGATGTCCGCGGCCCCATCCTGCTCCGCTGCCTGAGCACGCACGGACGTGATGGACAGCGCGAGTGCTAAGGAAAGGCACGCGGCAGACGAGCTGGCGTACGGTGAAAGGCGTAACATGTATTTCCCCCGGTTTGGGTCCTCGTCGTGCTCTATCGAAGACGCGCGGCCTGATGCCGTAACGATATATCATCGTCAATGATATCTTGTTACATAAGGCAGCTTGCGGCATGAGCGCACCCGCCATTTGATTCCTGAGGTACCAATGCTTTCGACGAACCCCGATCCCATCCTCGCCGAGAGCCTGACGCTTGCCTACGGTGCGCACCGCGTGTTGGACGAGCTATCGCTCAGCGTCCCGGCCGGCAGCATCACCGCGCTGCTGGGCGGCAACGGAGCGGGAAAGTCGACCACTCTGGCGGCGCTGCTGGGGTTCGCCAAAGCACAGTCAGGCACGATCGTCGTATGCGGCATCGATCCCGGCAACGATCCCGACGGCGCACGACGTCGTATCGCTTATCTGCCTGAGAACGTGGCGCTTTACGAACATCTCTCGGCGGTCGAAAATGCAGATTACCTTCTTGCCCTGTCAGGCGAACGCCACAGCCGCAGCGCCATCACCGACGCGCTAGCGGGGGCGGGCCTGCAGGAACGCGCCTGGGACCAGCGGCTCGGCGGCTTCTCCAAGGGAATGCGCCAAAAGGTGGCGATTGCCGTTGCTCTGCTCCGCGCGGTTCCGGTCCTGCTGCTGGACGAGCCGACCTCCGGCCTCGACCCGCGCGCCACGGCAGACTTCAACGCGCTCGTATCCGCCGTCCGCGAGCGAGGCACGACCGTGCTGATGGTGACGCACGACCTTCTTTCGGCAGCGGACGTCGCGGATCGCATCGCCTTCCTGGAGGGGGGGCGCGTAACCCACGAGGTTTTGGCGAGCGGTCCGGATCGCTTCGACGTTCGCGCGCTTCATGCCCGCTTTCAGGTCGCCAGCGAGCGAACGCCCGCATGAGCCCGATCGGTCTGATCGCGCGGGACGAACTGCGCCTGATGCTGCGCAATCGCGTCGCCATCGTCGCCTTCGCGCTCCTTGCACTGCTGACGCTGGTCGCGGTGACGAGCAGTTGGGCGCACCAGCAAGCCATTGCCGACTTGCGCGAGCGGCACCAGCATGAGGCCGAGCACGCCTTCGACGCCCAGCCCGACCGCCATCCCCATCGCGTGGTGCATTACGGCCATTATATCTTCCGCCCGCTGGGACCGCTCGCCGCGTTCGATCCTGGAGTGGACGCCTTCACCGGCAACAGCATGTTCCTCGAAGGACACCGGCAGAACACCGCCAACTTCGGTGACGTGCGGCAAAGTTCTCTGCTGGTCCGCTTCGGCCAGTTGACCCCTGCCTTCGTCCTGCAAGTCGTGGCACCGCTGCTACTGATCTTCCTTGGCTTCGGAGCCGTGTCGCGCGAAACGGAACGGGGAACGCTCAAGCTCCTGATGCTGCAGGGCGTCAGCCGCGGGCAGCTGATAGGTGGCAAGCTGGTGGCGCTCGTCACCGTGGCCCTGGCCGCAGCTTTGCCGGCCCTGCTGGGCCTGCTCGCGATCGGCATGCAGCCGGGCGCCACGGCGTTGCCGATGCTGGTCATCGCGCTTGGATATGTCGCCTATCTTGCCTTGTGGACAGTGCTGGTGCTGCTCGTTTCAGCGCTGGTGCGCCGCAGCCGCGATGCACTGCTTGCACTGCTGGCGATCTGGGCCGTCTCGACAGTTCTGTTGCCGCGCTTGGCACCCGATGTAGCCGCCAACCTAGTGCCGCTGGAGAACCGGCTGCAAACCGACGTCTCCATTGCCCGCGACTTACGCCGCCTGGGAGACAGTCACAATCCCGATGACCCGCACTTTGCCGAGTTCAAGCAGAGCCTGCTGCAGCGCTATGAGGTCTCGCGGGTGGAGGACCTGCCGGTCAACTTCAAGGGCCTGCTCGCGATCGAGGGCGAGCGGCTTACTTCCGCGCTGTTCGATCAGTATGCGCGGGAAAGTTACTCCGCGCAGGAGCGTCAGAACGGCATCGTCGACGCTTTCGGCCTGGTAAGTCCAGCCATCGCGCTGCGGTCGTTGTCCATGGCCGCGGCCGGTACTGACTTCGCCGCGCACCGCCGTTTCCTGGAGCAGGCAGAAGCCTATCGCTACCGTCTGGTCCAGCGCCTCAATCGGATGCAGGCAGAGGATGTCACCTATGCCGATGACACTGCGATCGATTCAGGGGCCGACCGCCGCAAACGCGTGGATGCAAGCAACTGGAGCGCCATGCCCAGCTTCGCCTTCGCGGCGCCCACGGGCGAGGCGCTGGCGCGTGCAGCCCTGCCCGGACTCGCCGTGATATGCCTGTGGCTCGTGGTCGGCGCAGTGTTGCTGGTCATTGCCACACGCCGCCTGGGAGCCCGCCGATGAACCTTTGGGCTCATGAACTTCGGTTGCTGGTCCGCCAGCGCCTCAGCTCCTTTTCGCTCGTCCTGCTCATGCTGCTCACTATCGCCGCCCTCGCAGCGGGTATGGCGGAGGTAGCCCGCCAGCGCGCCGCCATCGCCGCCATACCGGCCGCTCAAGCGGAGGACATCGGCGCTGTCGCGGACTATGTAGACCGCACCAAAGACGCGGGCAGCGCTGCATACTACAGCTTTCATCCGACGTGGGACGCCCCATCGCCGCTCGCCTTCGCGGCGCTCGGCATGCGTGACGTCTCCCCCTACATCCTGCGCGTCCGTGCGCTGGGGCTGGAGGCGCAGATCTACGACGGCGATACCTTCAACCCGGAACTGGCTCTGCCCGGACGGTTCGACTTTGCATTCGTGCTGGTATTCCTTACCCCGCTGTTCGTGATCGCGCTGTTCCACGACTTGATCTCTGGCGAACGTGAAGCGGGGCGACAGCGAACCCTCGATGCTCTGCCACAGGGCGGCGCGGCGCTGAGGCGAAGGCGCACTTTGTTGCGGCTCGGTATGCTCTGGTCTTGCCTCGCGCTTCCGTTCCTTGTGGCGGCCCTCGTGGAAGGCGTCACCCCGGCCTCGATCCTGATCGTGCTGGCAGTGACTGCGGCCTATCTGCTGTTCTGGATTGCGCTTGCGGCTCTTGTCGGCCGATTGCGCTGGAGTTCGATCGCGAATGCCGCAACCTTGGCGGCCGCCTGGCTGGTGCTCGTGCTGATCGTGCCCACGCTCGGAAACGTCATCATCAATCGCGCGGTTCCGGTCACCCAAGGTGCCGAGATCACGCTCGCGCAGCGTGAAAAGGTGAACCACGCCTGGGACGTCCCTCGCGAGGACACCATGCGACGCTTTTACGCAAACCACCCCGAGTGGTCGAACTCGGCTCCGCTTGGCCCAGAGTTCCACTACAAGTGGTATCTTGCCTTCCATCAGAACGGCGATGAGAGCGTCGCGCCGCAAGTCCGCGCCTATCGCGCTGGGCTGGAGCGTCGAGACGCAGCGGCCCGGGCGCTCGGCTGGGTACTTCCTTCCGTCGGGGTCCAGGCGCTGCTGATGCGCCTTGCGGAAACCGACCTTACCGGCCAACTCGCCTATCAGGACCGCATCCGCGACTTTCATGAACGACTGCGCCGGTTCTACTACGGCTATCTCTTCACAGATCGTCCCTTCGGCCGAGGCGACTTTCAGCGGGCGCCGCGGTTCGAAGACGCTTCGTCACGACCAATGGAAGCGAGCTAACAGCTGCGCCGGCTCGGCGGGTCGGGCGGCAGAACTTCAATAACAGCAAACGTTCGCCTGTAACCGCAGAACGGCCTATCTGGCTCGCAGGGCCCTGGCCTGACTTCCCGCCGCTGGGGGAGCTACGACGCCGCCTTCTTGCGGGTCAGCAGCATATACAGCGCCGGGACGACGAACAGCGACATCACCGTCGATGAAATAAGCCCGAAGATGATGGTCAGGCACAGGGGCCGATACATCGCATTGCCGATAGCAAGCGGTATCAGCCCAACGATGGTTGTGACTGACGTGGTCAGGATGGGGCGCAGGCGATCCGCAACACCACGGGCAGCAGCCTCCACCTTGTCCACCCCGGCAAGCAGATGACGGTTCATCGTATCGACCATCACGATGCCATTGTTCGCCACCACCCCGATCAGCGCAATCACCCCGATCATCGCGAAGAAAGAGAACGAGAGGCCAAACAGCCAGAAGAAGGTGAACGAGCCGATCAGCGCCAGCGGCATAGTCGTTATCAGGATGAACGCCTGGGGAAAGCTGTCGAACATGATGACGAGTACGCCGAACACCAGGAGCAGCGCCACGACCAGCGCGATGGCGGCAGAGCCGAAGGTCTCAGCCGATTCTTCCGCCTCGCCGGCGACGGTATATGTGTACCCGTCGGGCCACTTGGCCGCCATGCTATCAAGTTTAGGGCGGATGGCTTCGATGATGTCGTTCACGGGCCGGCCCTGGTTCTTCGCCAGAACGGTGAGGCTGCGCTGGCCGCCGACATGTGTGATGGAGATCGGCGCCTCGCCCTGCACGAGGCGCACGACCGAGGCCATGGGAACCGATTGCCCCTCGCGAGTAAAGGCGCGGGCTAGCGCGATGTCGTCCAGCCTGGCGGGGCCACCACTTGCCCCCGGATCGCGGCCCGGCCAAGCCGTGCCCATGCGAATATCGAGATCGTCGTCAGTACCCTCAGTGGGGAACGTGGCGATAGTATCGTTCGACAGGGCAAAGCGGAGCTGCGCGACCACGTCAGCCAGGTCGAGACCATAGAAATCAATGGCCTCCCTCTTGGGGAGCAACCGCACCTCGGCGTTCACGTTGCCCAGATTGTCACGCACGTCGATGACGCCGTCGGTCGCCTTGAGCAGATCCTGAACCTCTTGCGACACGCGCTGCAGCGTGCCGTAATCGTTCCCGCTCAAGCGGATTTCGATGGGATCTCCCGACGGCGGTCCACCTGTTTCAGGCACGACCAGCAAAGTCGCACCCGCGACGTTGGAATCCAGCCAGTTGGAAAGCTCGGCTCGCAGCTGTTCGGCCAGGACGTAGCTTGGCTCGGCTCGCTCGTCGCTTTCCTTGAAAATCGCGGAAAAGCCGATGAAATTCTCCGCTTCCGAAGGCTGCAGCGAGGACGCGGCGGACGTCGAGGTGAAGGGGCTCTTACGGCCCACCAGCTTGATGACGCTATCGAAATAGGGCTTTTCGCGCAAAATGGCGCCGACGGCGCGGGCGACGCGCTCGCTCTGGTTCAGCGTGGTACCCGCGGGCAGTTCGACATCGATTCCCAACGTCTTGCCATCGGTATCGGGATAAAGCTCGAGCGGTGTCTGCATGAACAGCACGATGGAAATCACGAAGGCGCCGAGCGATGCGAGCACGATGACGCCCGCGCGCTTCTTGCTCGACAGCACGTGGCCTTTGGCAAAATCGTAAAGCCGTGCCGATGCTTGCTCGCTTAGCCGATCCGCCTTCGACTTCTCACGCTCTTCTTTGTTTTTCGCCTGGGATTCCAACAGGTAGCGCGACAGCGGCACGCAGATCAGCAGCGCGACGGCATAGGCAAGCGCCAGGCAAGCGATAGCCGTGATCGGCAGCACCCGGATGAACTTGCCCGACACCCCGCCGATCGCCATCAGCGGCGCCAGCGCAAGGATCGTCGTCAGCTGTCCGGCGAAGGCCGGCACGGCAAACTGCTTGATGGTGGAGAGCGCCGCCTCGTTGAAGCTGCGGCGCTGCACGTAGATTTCTTCGTGCAGCCCCTCCATCATCAGGATGAACACGTCGACCAGCAGGCCGAGCGCCAGGACCATGCCGATGATGACCAGCTCGTTCAGCGTGTAACCCAGCAGCATGATCACGAGCAGAACGCCCGCGAAGGTCACCGGAATTGCAAGCCCGGCGATCAGCCCTTCGCGCCAGGTCAACACCAGCAGCAGGATGACGAACACCGCCAGCATGGCTTGCCAGCCATTGTTGAAGACGCCGATCAGCGCGTCCCAGATGGTCTCCGCCTCGTTTTGAGTGATCGCGTATCTGACACCGGCCGGCCAGTTCGTGCCATCGCGCATGGCCTGCATTTCACTGCTGACCAGATCGACGATCTCAATCGTGTCGGCGCCTGGCGTCTTCTTGATCGAAAGCGAAACGCTGGGAATGTAACCTTGGCTGCCTTCCTGGTAGAAGGCCTTGCTGTTCTCGGCTTCGAGGGCGCGTTCCACCGTCGCGATATCGCCAAGCAGGATCGGCGCACCGCTGCCGCCCCCGTTCCGCGCTCGCGCCACTGGCAGGCGGGCAAGATCCTCCGGCGTGCGGAAGCGGCCCTCCATCCGCACGACGGCGGTGAGCTGATCGCTCTCGAGCTCGCCAAAGGGCTGGTCGAGATTAGCGCTGCGAACCGCATCGCGCACGGCGGTGGGCGAAAGTCCCAGCGCCAATAGGCGATGCGGATCGAGCAGGATGCGCACGATCTCCTCGCGCGCGCCCCCCAGTTCTACCTCGTTGACGCCCGACAGTCGTTCGAGCCGTTCCTGGGCGCGTTCGGCCAAATTGCTTAGCGCGACGTCGCCTGCCTCGCCATAGAGGGCGATGGTCATGATCGGCCGGTCGTCGACCGAAACCTGTTCGATGCTCGGCTGCTCTGCTTCGCTGGGCAGCTCGGCCCGGGCCTTATCCACCGCGGCACGCAATCGCTGGATTGAGCTCTGTGCATCGGCATCGGCTTGGAATTCGACCGAGATCAGCGAGAAACTATCAAATGAGGCGCTGGTGATCGTATCCACCCCAGCCAGTGAGGTCAGTTCATCCTCGATCGGCTGGGTAACCTGCTGCTCGATGGTCTGCGGATCGGAGCCCGGCCACTGCGTCGTGATCGTCGCCTGCGGGATTTCCAAATCGGGCAGCGACTCCTTCACCAGCTGCGTATACGCCAGCAGGCCGCCGATGCTCATGATCAGCAGCAGCAGGATACCGAAGGTTGTCTTGAGGAAGAAGAAATTCGCCGCCTTGCCTACCTCAGGCGCATCCTCGCCATGCGACGTGCCGTCTTCATCGGAACCGGAGTGGGGTGCGCTCACTTGAGATTGCCTTGCGCGCCCGCCGATCGCGGGCTGCGGCTGAGCACGCGCACCCTATCGCCATCGTTGATGCGGCCATTGCCCGAAGTGACCACCCACTCCCCGGCGCGAATGCCGGAAAGGACAGCGCGCACGTCCGAACCGCTCTGCCCTACCTCAAGCGCGCGGCGCGATACGGTGTTGGTCTTGGGATTGTAGACAAAGGCGAAAGGCTGGTTGTCCTGGAAGCGAATGGCATCCAGCGGGATCGAAAGCTTCTTCTCGGCCTCCTGTCCTTTGATCCACAGCGAAACGAATTCGCCGTCACGCAATTGGCGCGCTCCCGAGACCGTGCGGATCTTCGCCTGAAACGTGCGCGTCACCGGATCGAGCGAAGGGCTGACCGCACTCACCCGACCGCGTATCACGGATTGCTCATCGGGAAACGGCGGCGCATCGGCCGATGCGCGGGGCGACTGACTGCCCTGCACACCGAGAGTGCCCTCATTGCTGCGGATCAGCACTTCATCTCCCACCGAGATTGCCCCGCTGGCAAAGGAAGGGACATCGACGGTTATCTCGAACTTGGAGGCATCGATTACCAGCACCGGCACTGTCGACAATGCCGAGCTCTCGTCACCCGCCTGCACGTACTCAGGGGAGAAATATCGGCCCCGCTCGATATTCAGACGGGCGAGCGTGCCCGATATCGGCGAGACGATCCGCGTTTCCGACACTGTAACTTGCGCAGCTTCGCGCTGCGCTCTGGCAGAACCGATCTGTGCGCGATTGGCGGCGACTTGCGCCTCTGCCTTCTGAACGGCGGCGCGAGCTTGGGCTAGCTGGGCCTCCGCCTCGTCATATTCCTGCTGCGATGCGCTGTTCTGCCGTAGCAGAGTTCTGAAACGCTCGAAGGTCTGGCGGGCGAGTTCCATCTGCGCGCGCGCTTCGCTGAGCGAAGCCTGTGCCGCAGTCAGTTCGGTCCGTGCCCCGGTAACCCCGGCCTGGGCCTGAGCGTATTCCGATTGCGCGCGCGCTGGTTCGATCCGCGCGATCAGTTGCCCCTCGCGCACCGGAGAGCCGACCTGGAGGCCGGGCGCGATATAGGTGATGCGTCCCGCCTGCTGAAACGACAGGAACTCCCGCTGCGCCGCGCGCGCAGTGCCCTGCGCATAGATGTAGGACTGGATCGGTTCGACCGAGGCGCGCGCGATCCGTACGCTGGCGGCCGGCGCTTCGCTGCCTTCGGCTTTCTCCTGGGAATCGGCGTTATCGCCGCAACCGGCAAGAAGCGGGCAAAAACCGAGAAGGATCGGGACGCAAATGCGGGCGATGGAAACCATGGCGTGTTGTCAATCCTGAGGCGGCGCGGCGGGCGGCACGTCGCCAAACCCTCCGCCAAGAGCCAGGTGAAGGGTTACGCGATTGTCAAGCCGCGCGGACAGCGCTTCCAGGTAGGCTGCATTGGCATCCAGCGCGCGCTGCTGGCTTTCTAACACCGTCACGAAGGGATCGAGACCGGCACGATAGCGATTGAAAGAGATCTCGACCGAGGCGCGCGCCGCCTTGGCGGCCGCTTCCAGCGCCGCCTGGCGGGCGAGCAGTTGTTCCTCCACGGCCAAGGCAGTTTCCACCTCGGTTAGCGCCTGCAACACGGTTTCCGCATAGGCCGCGATGGCTTCCGTCCGCACGCCTTCCGCCTGATCGACTTGCGCCCGAAGCCGACCTCCCTGAAATATCGGCTGCAGCAGCGATCCAGCGATTGTCCAGATGAAGAAATCGCCTTTGAGCAGGTCTTCCAGGGCATTGCTGGAGGTGCCGGCATTGCCCGTCAGCGATATGTCCGGAAGGAAGGACCGCCGCGCCGCATCAAGCCGGAACCCGGCGGCACGCAACTGCCATTCGGCGGCGCGTATATCGGGGCGGCGCAGCAACAGATCAACAGGCAGGCCAGCAGGCGGCGGCGGCGGAACGGGCGGCAGTGCCGCCGCA
Source organism: Novosphingobium kalidii (assembly GCF_040534015.1). Taxonomy (NCBI): domain Bacteria; kingdom Pseudomonadati; phylum Pseudomonadota; class Alphaproteobacteria; order Sphingomonadales; family Sphingomonadaceae; genus Novosphingobium; species Novosphingobium kalidii. Next base: position 2,573 of record NZ_JBEWLY010000024.1, on the reverse strand, counting down.
GTTGCGACAGCGCCGTCCGGATAGGCGCGGATGAGCTGATCGAAACCGCGCGTGACGCGTTGGAGCGCCTCGCGCTGCTGCGCCAGCCCGGCCCGAGCCTGTCCCAGATTTGCGATGGCCAGCGTGCGATCGTTGGGCGGAGCCACGCCGACTTGCGCGCGATTGCTCACCTGCCGTGTAACCTCTTCGATTGCGTCGACAAGCTCGTCGGACACCGCGACCTGGTTGGAGGTGGTCACGACATTGAAATAGTTGCGCACCACCTCTGCCGCGATCGACTGCCGCGTCGCGCGCAGGTTTTCCGCACTGGCCAGAAATTCCGCGCGCGCAGCGGCGGTTTGTGCACCGATCCGTCCCCACAGATCGACATTCCACGATACCCGCCCGGTCAGCTGATAGTTGTCCGTGGTAAAGCTGGTCGGCGCGTCGTTCTCTCCACCCCCGCCGGTCAATAGATCTCCGAACCCGCTACCGGACAGATTTTGGCGGCTGCGGCTAGCGTCGATGCCAGCGGAGACTTGCGGCAACAGATCGGCGCGAGCAATGCGGGCAGCCGCGCCTGCCTGTTCCAACCGGGCGATCGCCCGCAAGACAGCTGGGCTGCTTTCCACCGCGCGCTCGACGTATCCGGTCAGCAGGGGATCGTTGAAGCGCAACCACCATTGGTCATCGACCGCACCGTTCTGCCCCGAGGCGGCGGCGAGAAACGTGTCGGGCGGCTCGGCCACGACTTGCGAAAGCGCGGGCGGCTCGGTGACGGTGGACGCGCAGGCAGACAGCAACGCCGCACCTGCAAACGTCAATCCCAGGCGCGCCCAGGTCGTGAAATGCGGTGTGGAGCTCATCAGAACTGTTCAATAGTTATTGAACACCGGCATAGCAATGAAAGTTCGCCAGATGGTTTTGTCGCAACATCATTCTGGATCGGCCGCTGAGACGGATAGCGTCTCCATCAGCTTCGATCGCGCTTCCAGCGAGAGTTGCAGGACCCGGGTAAGCTGATCAAGATCCTTACGAACATCAGCCGACAGGGATGCATCTTCGTTCATCAACTGCATCGTCGTATCGAACAGTTCCTTGTCCTGCCGCATTCGACGCTCGAAAAGACGCCGCCAGAGATCTTGTGGCAGCTGAAAGTAGTCCTGCCGCTCGCCCGGCAGGCTAACCCGCTCGATCAGACGCTGTTCGACGAGGCTGCGAGCATTCATGCTCATGCCCCCGCGGCTGATCTGGAGGCGTTGCGCTATCTCGGAAAAGCTCAATGGCCGATCCGCTGTCATCAGAATGGCGAAAATGCGCCCCAATGTTCGCGTCGATCCATTGCGCTCTGACATCAGGCCGAGGCGTTCCACGAAGCGATCGATCGCTTTCTCATTCTGTTTGGTCAGCATCGCGTCGACGGTAGCGTGCTCCTTCGGTAGGGAGCAAATGAATTGCCGCTAAGACGTGCCAGCCGCGCTTGGCCCGACGGCCAGCCATAGATAAAGCAGACGGCAGGTGAGAGCCCAACGATCGGAAGTCTTTAGAAAGCGCTCAGTTCACGCGCCTTTGCATGCCAACCGAATAAAAAGGGGCCGGAGCTTCTCACTCCGACCCCCCAAAATCTTAGACGTTCGAGACGTCCCTGATCCGTTATTAACGGAACAGCGACATGATCGACTGCGGCGCCTGGTTGGCAATCGACAGAGCCTGCAGACCCAGCTGCTGCTTGACCTGCAAAGACTGCAGCTTTGCAGATTCCTTGGCGAGGTCGGCGTCAACAAGGTTGCCGATACCGCCTTCGATCACGTCCGACAGCTTGCTGGTGAAAGACAGCTGACCGTCGATCTGACGCGAAGCTGAACCCAGAGTCTTCAGCGATGTCGAGACCGCCGTGGCGAACGTATCGATCGTGCCCTTCAGCGTGTCAGCTGCGGCGGCAGAGGCGAGCGCAATGTCGCTGCCGGCAGCACCGAGGCCGGTGGCTGCGGACGCGTCGAGACCCTGGTTGGCGACGCTGATGACGTTCGTGGTCGACGTCGACTTGGTCCCCATCAGAGCGCTGACCGTACCCGTCGCGCCGGAAGCCGGAGCCTTGAGCAGGTTGACGCCATTGAACTCAGACGAGTCGATGATCGAGTTGATCTGCTTCTTCAACGAAGTCATGTCCGCCGCGATCGCATTCCGGCTGTCTTGGTCGAGACCAGCGTCCGAAGCTTCGGTGACCTTCGTCTTCATCTGATTCAGCAGGTCGGAGATCTGCTCCGCACCAGCCACGGCAACATCCGTCGTGCTCTTTGCGCGGTTGAGCGAAGAGGTGACCGCAGACAGGCTGCCCACATCGCCGCGCAGCTTCTGCGCGATGGTGTACTTGGCCGAGTCATCCTTGGTCGACGAAACCGCCAGGCCGGTGTTGATGCGGCTCTGCGTGGTGTCGAGACCCTTGTTCGTCGCGGTCAGGTTCTGCAGAGCTGCCAACGCGCCAGTGTTGGTGTTTACGGAAAAGCCCATGATTATCTTCCTTCTAAGTATGCAGCCTCTTCTGAGGCCTTGAGCCGGAGCGGCGGCCCGCCGGCGAACGAACTTCTTGTCAC
>NZ_JBEWLY010000023.1:168423-300829 GCF_040534015.1 Novosphingobium kalidii | reverse complement strand
CACGAGCCGCGCCTTTAGCAAAAATCGTGCACAGCCTGTCACCGCACTAAGATCCGACACCTCCGCCTCGGCGCGTTTTTACACAGCCTCGGGCGACAGTTGCCGCCAGGCATCCCTGCACGTCCTACCCTGAAGCATTCTTCAGACGGCCAACATGACCAGTGGAGAATAGCCGAAGAAGAGCCTGGAACGTGACCACCGCCATCAAGCGGCAATGCTGAAAGGACCGTTTGCACGCGCTGAAGCCAAAGCAAATCTGGGAGATCTCCGCGGCTGAATCAACTTCGGCCACAGGTGATCAGCACCAACTTGGCCCCACAGACCCCGACAATCGAACAAGTTAGTGCGGCAGTAAAGGAGATAGATGACTGCCGTCTAATCGGGAGATGGGTTGAGCACATCACTGCGACTCCCCTCCACGATCTTTGATGATTTTATACATTCAGTAATATCCCAGCTATATATTACTGTTCCAACTACTACCATACCGCTCCGGTGAACCTGTGGGAAGCAAACGGGCGTCGGAGTCGGGAAGAGACAGAGCATGTTTGCACGCGATAATTGGACGCGAGCTGAACAATCGGCGCCATCGGACAAGGCTCGTTGCCACACGATATTACCGCTTATAGCTGTGCGGGGTGCTTGATAGTAGCACCCACTGAACTTGCTGTTTTTAGCCTTTGTTAGTCGGAGCGACATGATAGACCTGCCGATGAAGAGCTGGCGGTGGTTCGCCAGCTTGTCGCTTTTGCTTACAGGCCTGATCGCGTTTCCAGTTTGGGCTAAGCCGCCGGCGGGGACTTGCTTCGCTGTTTCTGCGCGATCTGAAATCTCGCGCCCGCCATCCAGGGTGCGCTGTACGGGAACGCCGACAGATTATCGGGACAAGAGTTTATGGTTGCGGCTGCCTCTTGCAGCAGAGACCGAAAAACGGGGCGGCTCGCTCGTGGTGCACACCACGCGATTTAAGAGCATGAGCGCCATGTTCGCTTACCCCGATGGATCGGCCGACGTTCAAACGATCGATCAAGGGGCGTTTCGCGACCGCTGGCATATTGGCGGCCAACTTGGCTTCTCGTCGCGTGTCGGCATTCCTGTGACAGGAGCCTGGCTACGCATAGAGGGCCTGGAACACTACGATCTGCTACGCGTGCGCTTCCTGCCTGGAGAGGCAGCAGCCCGACAATTTGAGCTGTCAGCACTGGCGATCGGCGCCGCACTCGCCCTGCTGGCCATAGCGGCTGCGTACAATGTCGGCCTTGCCGTATTTCTGCGCCGCCAGTTTTTTCTATGGCATGGCTGCTGGGCTGCATCGGTACTGGTATGGGGCATTGTCTGGTCGCAATCAGGATTGGTTCTCTTTCCCGCGATGGCTGGCACGATGTCGGCGCGGCTGGCGACGATCCTTGCCTGCCTTGCAGTGATGTTCGCAGCGTTCTCGAGTGCTGCCGCACTTCGATCAGCACTGCCAGAAACAGCGAGGCGATCGGTTGTCGGTCTTGGCCTGCTTGTGGCTGCGTTGGGCATCGGCGCCAGCCTCCCCGGCGCGGCCCTCCAAGTGTACGGTATCCTTCTGGCGATCGCGACTCTGCTGACACTCACCGCAGTGGCGATCTCCATCGGCACAGCGTGGTGGCGCGGTCATGCGGAAGGTCGGGATATGGCTATAAGTTGGGCCTTCCCGATGATTGTGCTGGGTACGACCCAGCTGGTCGACCTTGATACATTTCTGTGGGGCGGGGGCGCCCAGATCGCGGTCTTGTTCGCGTCGGCCTTCCAAACCTTATGCTTATCCTCGTTGGCGACTGCGCGCCTGAGTGCCTTGCGCGTCGAACGGGATACGGCCGTGGCAGCCAGCAACGCGCTTGCCGAACTGGCTGATCGCGATCCACTCACCGGACTGCTCAATCGGAGGGGCTTTGTCACCCGTTGTGAACAGGCATTCGGAGATCAAAAGACAATCCCGTTCGGGCTGCTTTTGATTGACATAGACCACTTCAAGCGGGTGAATGATCGGTTCGGCCACGAGACCGGGGATGCTTTGCTAGTTTCCTTCGGCGAGAAGTTGCGATCACTTGAGCAGCGCTATCCTTGCTTAGCCGGTCGGATGGGCGGCGAAGAATTTGTCCTGGGAGTTACTGGACTGTCGCGGCATGGGCTCGGCCTGTTCGCCGAGGTCACACGCGAGGAGCTCCACACCTGCAATCACAGCACTGGAGCGGCGCTTCCTGCTGTCACCGTCAGCATCGGTGTGGCTGAAGGCGTAGCCGATGGGCCGTTCCGAAAGCTATACGGAAAAGCGGATCGCGCCCTCTATGCGGCGAAGCACGCTGGCCGGAACACTGTAGTCTTCGCCTCTGGGAGCATCGAAGTGCCGGATGCGCAGATCAGTTTCTTCGAGCTTGAAGAATAGAAAAGGACATATGTTCAATGCACACGGCTTGGCTGGCGTGCTCCGATAGTACTGTTGCCAAAGATCTGATGACGGTGATCGAGCCGGTATGAGAAGCGCCCAACCTCCCGAGCTCCAGCGCCTTTGACACGCAGGCCGCTCGACAGTCAGCGGTGCGGCGCTCACCTCTGCGTTAGACGGCATATCGGACCGCACAAAAAAGCTCTGGGCGTCATCCGAAACGGTGGGTGGGAGTAGCCGCCTGGCGAACGGCCGCGAGAAGTGCGCACCAGCGAGACTTCAAAACTCTTTGATCAGCCGGACAGCGGCGCGTGGACGCCAGGGCTCATGTTCTTCACGCACGGCGCCCACGCCGGCTTGAAGGCTGAGCTGCGTGGTCAGATCCTGGTGCAACTGGGGCATAACCAACGTTCGGTGTTCGCCTCCACGTTTGAAGTTCACCTCTAGACCCAAGACGGTATCCGCGGAAAGGTCGTAAAAAGTGGAGTGATTGACGATGAGGCTGGTTTGGTCGGACCCGCCAAATGTGACATCGCCCACGCCAGCCATCATCATGGTGCTTAAGCGTTCATCGAACCGGTAGCCGAGCACGTAAACAAGCGTGCTTTCCCAACGGGTGGACGCGCGATTGTAGAGGCCGAGGTACTGTACGCCGTGAATCGCCCGTCCTCCGGAAAAGGTGCCGAACGTGCCTTGCAGACCCAGCTTATAGTCGGTGAGGCGCGCTCCATCGAAGGGAAGTTCGGCCTCGACTGCGAAGCCGTCGACGATGGCGTATTCGACCTCGGGCGCCCATTCCACTGCGCGATGCGCGCCGGACAAGTTTCGCTCGGCCAGAGTGTTTGCTTCCAGCTCGCCCCGTTTGGCACCCAGAGGCCGCACCATGTCGAAGACCATCGGCTCTGGAATGATGGGAGCGTCCTGTGCAATCACCGCACTGGGAAGACTTGAGAGCGCTATCGCGCTGCATGCAAGGACAAGTGACATGTGAGGCATGATGATGGGAGCGCTCCGGCTGGGGTGAGTTTGAGCTGCCCGCAAAGATGCGTGGCGGACGCGTCATGAAACGCGGCGCTTACAGCGACCTTACAGATCGCCTGCGGCTCAGGTGGGAGGGATCATTCCTGTGAGCAGCATCACCAGCAACGCAGACCCAGCCGCGATGCGATAGATGACGAAGGGCATGTAGCTGCTCGTCGCGACGATCCGCAGGAACAGCGCGATCACGATGTAGCCCACAACAAAGGCCAATCCCGTTGCGAGTGCGGTCTGTCCTGGTGTCATCGGGCCGAAGCGGCCCCAACTGTCGAACAGTTGGAGAAAACCCGAAGCAAGCACCGCAGGAATAGCGAGCAGGAATGAGTAGCGAGCCGCAGCCTCGCGGGTATAGCCCATCGCCAGTCCGGCGCTGATCGTTCCTCCCGATCGGGATACACCAGGCACCAGCGCTAGAGCCTGGGCGAAACCGAAGAGCAAGCCGTCGCGCCAGCTGAGTGCCTCCAGCGGCTTTTGCCTGAAGCCCCGGCGGTCGGCGAAGCCGAGCAGGACGGCAAAGAGGATTAGCATCCCGGCGGTGAGGTAAAGATTGCCCAGCGGCCCCTCGATCGCCTCCTTGAACGCAAGTCCAAGCACAGCGATCGGAAGCGTGCCGAGTATGACCAGCCAGCCCATGCGCGCGTCCGCCACATCCGGCCCGCCGAGCATGCGGGGCGAGCGCAGAGAACGCAGCCACGCTGTCGCAATGCGCCAAATATCGCGCCGAAAATAGAGCAGAACGGCAGCCTCGGTGCCGATCTGGGTAATGGCTGTGAAGGCGGCTCCCGGATCGGTTCCGGAGGGCAGAAAGGCCCCGGCAATTCGCAGATGCGCGCTGGAGGATACCGGCAGGAACTCGGTAAGCCCCTGTAGCAACCCCAGCAGGACAGCTTCAGCCCAGCCGTTCACGCTTCGTACTCACGCCGGACGATGTGGCGCACTGCTATCGCAATCGCTATTGCCGTTGCGGTGGTGACGAGATCCAGCATCCAGTCGAGCCACGAGCCATGCCGACCCACCGCCATGATCAGCTGCGCCAGTTCGATGACGCCGCCGAACACCGCATGCGCTGCGAAGACCCACCAGAGGGACAGGCGCGGATAGGCTGCCATCAGGAGCCAGGGCAGCACCAGGAAAGCGAGGATGTGTCTGGTGGTGCCGTCCGATATTATCTCGCCAGCGGGACCCGGACTCAGCGCAAGGAACAAGGTCAGCGCCACCGCCAGCCAAAGCGCAACGCGTATCATTGAAGCTAGTGACACGGGGGGCTCGGCTGGCAACCCAATACGGCGGCTATGCTCATCCCGAGCAGCTTCAGCGTGATGAGCCTCGCTGTGCATCGAAGGAATGCCTATCAGATCGCCGCTCTGCTTTGTGGCACAGCCTCCGGTGATTCCGCGTCCACAGAATCGGCTCGGCCGAGCAGATCAAGATAGCTCTCCCAAACCTGGTGCGATGCGCTGTCCCAGTCGTAGGCGGCACTGGCCTGCCGTGCTCGTTGCCCCATGCGGATCCGCATGTCGAAGAAGGAGGCAAGTCGCGCGATGTTCACGACGGCTGCGTCGAGATCACCTACAGGGTAAAGCAAACCGGTTCCCCGATCCAAAAGGGCGCTACCGCTGGGCACATCCGCGCTCACCGTGGGCAGCCCGGAAGCCATTGCCTCCAGCGTTACGTTCCCGAACGCTTCGGTGATGCTGGGGTTAAAGAAGATGTCGGCGCTCGCTACGGCTTGGCCGAGCGCCTCGCCCGCCAAGTGGCCCGTCAGACGCGCTGGGGGCAGCCGCTGGTCCAGCCACTTGCGCTCTGGCCCGTCACCTATAACCACGGGTTCGATCGGGAGCCCGGCCGCATACAAGCGATCACACACTTCCGCGAAGTCGGACAGCCCCTTTTCACGGACCAGGCGGCCGAAGAAAAGGAGCGCGATGCGGTCTTCCGCAATACCGTTCGACCTGCGCCATGCATCGGACCGCCGCGCGGGATCGAATTGCACTCGATCGACGCCCCGGCTCCAAAGTCCCACTTTCCCGTCCAGGCCGGCGTCGGCGAGTTCAGCGGCAATTGCTCTGGTAGGCGCCAGCACGCGGTCGCTTCTGGCGTAGAACCGAGAAAGGTACCGCTCCATCGCCGGTCGGACGAAACGGGCGCCATAGAAGTCCACGTATTTTTCGAAGCGGGTATGCAGGCTGGTGACGGTGGGCACACCAAGCTTGCGGGCGAGCCGCTGGGCAGCAGCGCCAGTCCAGTCCGGCGCGGAAAGATGGAACAGGTGCGGCTGGAATGCTTGGATGTCGCGCTGGGTCGCTGCCGGCAACCCAAGCCCCAGCCGGTACTCACCCCGCCCGGGAAGGGGTACCGAGGGAATTGAGACAAGAGTGCCTTGTGGCGCGAAGGCTGGCCTGGGCGATGTCGGCGAATAGACGCGAACCGACGCGCCTTGCCGCTCAAGGTATTCGACCAGCCTGTTCAAAGCCTGATTGGCACCGTCACGTACATAGTTATAGTTGCCCGAGAACAGGGCAACCCGAAGCGGCCCGTCCCATTTGTCGGGGAATTGTGCGACGGCGCTCCGCGCGCTGGCCTGGTGCATGCTCGATTCCGGTGTATGCGTCTTCGGCACGTCCGGCCGTCGACTTCGCGGCTGAGCTAGCGGCGCGCGCTTACATGAGCCTTACAAGGGCATCCGGGCATCAAAGAGACTGTGATGAGACTGCTGGTTGTCGAAGACAATGTTGACCTTGTGGCGATGCTGGACCGTTTGCTGCAGGCTGCCGGCTTTTCGATAGATCATGCGGGTATAGTGGACGATGCACTGTTGATGCTCGGTGGAAGGGAGTACGCGGCAGTCGTGCTGGACTTGGGGCTCCCCGATGGGTCGGGGCTTTCCGTTGTCCGCGAGATGCGCAAGCGAGGTAAAACAACGCCTGTCATCGCGCTAACGGCTCGAGGAGCAGTCGCAGATCGTGTGTCCGGCTTGGCCGCGGGTGCCGATGATTATCTGGTGAAGCCCTTTGCGCCCGAAGAACTGCTCGCGCGGCTTCAGGCTCTGCTGCGCCGCACCGGTACGACCGTGGATCGCGTGATCGAGTGTGGCAACGTCCGTTTCGACCCGAGCACGCGGGAGGTGGAGATCAACGGATTCCCCACAGTCCTGACCGCACGCGAACTTGAACTGCTCGACGTCCTCATCCGCAGGAGTGGCCGCGTAGTACCAAAGCCAACGGTCGAGGCGCAGCTCTTCGGCCTCGATGACGATCTTGGGTCCAACGCCGTGGAAGTCTATGTGCATCGCCTGAGGCGGCGTCTGGCCAATGCCGCTGCATCCGCAGAGATCGTGACAGTCCGCGGTGTCGGCTATATGCTATGCGCCCGCGACGGGTGATCTTCGGTCTGAACTCCCTGCTGTCGCGCATTCTGTGGTGGCACGGCGTCGCGGTGGTCTTCACGGCCGTCGCGGTGTCGGCGGGCGTATATCTGTTCCTCGATTCCACTGCCGACCATTTTCAGCGCGAAACGCTGCGAGTGCATGCTGAAAGCGCTCGCAAGAGCCTGCGACTTGGATTGGAGGGACAAGTACAACTTGCAACCTCCGAACATTTGACCAAACTGCCGCGGACTTTCTCCCTTTCCGTCATGGATGGCGGTGGGCGGCGGCTAGCCAGTTCGAGCCCGACCGCGATCGTTCCCACCGACAGGATTCCCCGTGGCGGAGCACCGACCTATTTCAAGCGCAGGTCTCGTTCAGCCATCTACTCCGGCTATAGCATGCCGGTGCCATTCGCGGGCAGCACGGTCTGGGTCGTCGTAGTTCAGAACCTCGAACATCCCGACTACATTGTCGATGATGTCCTCCGACAGTTCTTCGTCTATGGCCTCTTCATCGTTCTGCCTCTACTCCTGCTTTTGCTGGTGGTGGACGCGTGGATTGTTCGGCGTGCCTTGGGGCCCGTCATGGATGCGTCAACGCTCGTCCGCACGCTCCATCGGCAACAGCTCGACGTCCGCATTCCCGAGGCGCGGCTCCCTTCGGAGGTTCGCCCCCTCGCGAGCGCCGTGAACGCCGCGCTCAACCGCGTGATTGAAAGCTATCGAACCCAGAGAGACTTCACTGCCGACGCCGCGCACGAACTCAGAACGCCGATTGCGCTCGCGCGTATGCGAGTAGAATCGGTGAGCGAGGAGGCACTCCGTTCCGCCCTAAAGCGAGACCTCGACCAGCTCGGGCGAACAGTCAGCCAGTTGCTCGAGATCGCCGAACTGGATGGCGTGTTGCCCGCAATGGACGACACCATCGATCTACGCGCTCTGGCGGCCGAGACGGTGTCGGCGATCGCCCCGCTTGTATTCCGCCGCAGGCAGAGCATCGCCTTGACGGGTTCGGAGACTCCGGTGGTCGTGCGCGGCAATGCGGAGATGATCGCTCGTGCCCTCAAGGGTTTGGTCGAGAACGCCGTCACGCATACGCCCGCAGGCACCGCGATCGAGGTGGACGTTCAAACGAACGGGATCCTCAGCGTTCTCGACAATGGCCCGGGCATAAAGGAGAGCGAGCAGGAACTCGTCTTCCGACGCTTCTGGCGCGGAGATCGCACTACGGCGAACAGCTCGGGACTTGGACTCGCGATCGTCTCGAGGATCGCCGAAGCCCATGGTGCGAAGGTCTCCTTGCGCACCAGAGCTGGCGAAACGGTATTTGCCATAAGGTTCCCGGTTCAGTCCTAGTATCCATTCCACGCATTCGAAAATGCGTGGAATGGTCGGTCTTCGGAGCGATAACAGCCACCGTAGGTAAGCGCGAAGCAGCCGATGGGCCTCGCCAAATCAGCGGCAGCCTACCGCCGCGCGGCCCCTGTTTTGCGGGAGGCTCTTTGCCAACAAGGCTGCCGTTCAGGCGGCATCCGATCGAAGCCCGCTTTCAAGCTCGTCCAATCGGGGGCTGAGCGACTGGGACTGGGCGCGATGCCGACCGTAAGGTTCGGATGAAACGAATGGCAGGTTACAGCGGGTACGGTCGATCTTGCTCCAGTCGCTGAAAGTCGTGAGTTGGTCGTGAGCAGGCGCTGCATATTTCGCCGCTCGGATGGGCACACATCCTCCTCACTGGCGAGTACCTCTGGCCCAAAGACACCGCCGCTTAGGGTGTCATTTCGCCCTCAGCCGGAACCGACCCCTCAGTAGGGAGAGGTTTCGGCAAAGCGTCCTTCTCGAATGCAGCGATTAATCCTGTTGACTGCCATAGTCTACTTAGGTAGATAATGCATGATGTCACGACGGCCTAACTCATCAAAACAAGCTCGTGCTGTTCTGGAAGCGCTGATCGCGCGCCCGGAGGCATGGCGGCATGGCTATGACCTGCTTCAAGAGACGCAGCTCAAATCCGGGACGCTCTATCCGCTGCTGATGCGGCTGGCTGATGGCGGGCTGCTCGAATCCGAGTGGCATTCACCCGTTCCTCCGGCCCGTGCTCCTCGCCATGTATACCGGCTCACACCCGCAGGTCGCGCCTTTGCACGGTCGCTGCTCGCCGGCGCGGATACCCGCGGACCCTATCTGATCGGAGCAACGGCATGAATGCCTTCAGTCGCTCTCTGGCGGCCACGCTCATCGGCTGGTGTGCTGCGCTGCTCCCGTCCGATCGCACTTCGTGGGCTGCCGCGATGAAGGCCGAAGTGGATGCTATAGAGAACGGGAATGCCGCGCTCTCTTTCGCCATTGGATGCGTCTGGGGTTCGATCAAGGAGAGGACGTTCACCATGGCCTTCGCCGCCCGATCCGTACGGTTCGCCACGATCGCTGGAATGCTCGCCCTTTCTTTCTTCGGGGCCGTGACAACCGGACGGATGATTGACGCCAATGCGTCGAGCGCGATGGTTTTCGGCCTGACTTCCGCTCTTTTCGGAGCAGCGGCAGGGTGCAGCTACTTACGGAGACCGATGGCTTTGGTGCAAACCGCCTGCTCGCTGATCCCCTTCTACATCTTGACCTATGTCTTCTTGTCACATGAAATTCGCATGGCCGGCGCGTGGGCCGATGGACGGCTGTATCAGGCGCTCGCGATCGAAGGGGTGGTCATCTGGGCTGCCGTTCTGGCGGGCAGCATCTTCAGTCTTCGCGTCGAGACGCTCTCCACCATCAAGCGCACGTGAGTTGAAGCAATGAGAAATGGCTGGCTGGTCACAGCAGGGCTCTTGAGCAGCGCTGCATCATTGTTGCACTTTGCCACCATCGTCGGTGGGCCGGATTGGTATCGGTTCTTCGGAGCCGGAGAAGAGCTCGCGCGGGCTGCCGAGCGTGGCTCAGCAATGCCTGGCTTGGTCACCGCTGCAATCGCTACAGTCCTGGCTGTCTGGGCGTTGTACGCGTTCTCCGCCGCAGGCCTCGTTCGGCGTCTGCCGTTGGTGCGAACTGCGCTGGTTTGCATCACCAGCGTGTACATGCTTCGCGGACTGGCTGTCATCCCGCTACTCACGCTCAAGCCGCAGCTGGTGGATTCCTTCGCGATTGTCAGCTCCCTCGTCGTTCTCTGCTACGGCGTGACCTACGCAGTTGGGACGTGGCTGGCCTGGCCCAGCCTCCGTTCGCACACATCTTTGCCGTCGATCTAGCCGATCGCGGCCGGTCAACTTACTTCCCAGGAGACCATCCTTTTTAGGGACGGCAGCTTTGACCACCTACCTCCCGAAAGCGGACCGGCAGCTCTCCACCAGCTTTTGTCGTTCCTCTCTTTCCGACGCGCCCCCACGCGCGCAGACGGGGAACCAGATCAAAGGAGCCGCCGCCGTTTCGCCGCTCCCTCACATCCCTTGACCGCGGCGCCAATCCCGTCTAACGGCGCCCATCCCCTCGCTGGCTCTGCACGCGTGGGATGATAGAGCTGAACATTGCCGCATGCACGTGCGGGGCTACTCGCCCTGGTCAGGAGGCCTCCTCCTCACGTCTTGCGACAAAGTAATCCGGCGGGTGCGTCGGGTGGAGTGTTTTCGGCTCACGTGACGGCGAGGTTGTCTCGGGTGTCGCCTGTTTTGCGGCTTCGGCTGATGGCACGGCATCACCCCCCTCGCTTTTTCGTGACCCCGTTTCTTCTCTTCCCCCATGTCCTCGCCACTTTGTGGACCGGGGTGCGACGGGTCCGTTCCGCGCTGCCTCATCGTTGAGGCGGGGCGGATCCATCGCACTCCATCAGGAAGAAGAGTAAAGATGCCGACGATCAACCAGCTGATCCGCAAGGGTCGCGAGCCGCAGAAGGCCAAGTCGAAGGTCCCTGCGATGGAGCAGAACCCGCAGAAGCGCGGCGTCTGCACCCGCGTTTACACCACGACTCCGAAGAAGCCGAACTCGGCGCTTCGCAAGGTCGCCAAGGTGCGCCTCACCAACCAGCGCGAGGTCATCTCCTACATCCCCGGCGAAGGCCACAACCTGCAGGAGCACTCGGTTGTGCTGATCCGCGGCGGCCGCGTTCGCGACCTTCCCGGCGTGCGCTACCACATCCTGCGCGGCGTGCTCGACACGCAAGGCGTCAAGGACCGCAAGCAGAGCCGCTCGAAGTACGGCGCCAAGCGTCCGAAGTAAGGTTTGAGCAGGCCGGCCCTTTGGGTCGAAGCCGCAAAAGTTTCCGAAGGAATCGAACATGTCACGTCGTCGTCGCCCCGAGAAGCGGGAAATCCTGCCTGATCCGAAGTTCGGAGATCAGGTTCTGTCGAAGTTCATGAACAACCTCATGTATGACGGCAAGAAGTCGGCTGCCGAGAGCATCGTCTACGGCGCGCTCGACACCATGGAATCGCGCGCCAAGGCCGATCCTGTGCAGCTGTTCCACTCTGCGCTGAGCAACGTTGCTCCGCAGATCGAGGTCCGCAGCCGCCGCGTCGGCGGTGCGACCTACCAGGTGCCGGTCGAAGTCCGCCCCGAGCGTGCGCAGGCCCTCGCCATCCGCTGGCTGATCACCGCCGCGCGTAACCGTCCGGAGACCACGATGTCGGCGCGCCTGTCCGGCGAGTTGCTCGACGCGGCGAACAATCGCGGCAACGCCGTGAAGAAGCGCGAAGACACGCATCGCATGGCAGACGCCAACCGCGCTTTCTCGCACTACCGCTGGTAAGATCGGTTCGCCGTACGCTCCGCACCTCCACGGGTGCGGGGCTTCGGCTCGTCATCGCGGCGTCACACTTTTAATCAAGGAGTTGGGAACCTATCTCACGCTTGGCTCCCCTCCCTCGCACACCCAAGGATTGATACCATGGCACGCAGCCATCCGCTTTCGATGTACCGTAACATCGGCATCATGGCGCACATCGACGCCGGCAAGACGACGACGACCGAGCGCATCCTCTACTACACCGGCAAGTCCTACAAGATCGGCGAAGTCCACGACGGCGCCGCCACCATGGACTGGATGGAGCAGGAGCAGGAGCGCGGAATCACCATCACCTCGGCAGCGACCACCTGCTTCTGGGGCGACTACCGCATCAACATCATCGACACCCCTGGACACGTCGACTTCACCATCGAGGTCGAGCGTTCGCTGCGCGTCCTTGACGGCGCTGTAGCATGCTTCGACGGCGTCGCGGGCGTTGAGCCGCAGTCCGAGACCGTGTGGCGCCAGGCCGACAAGTACGGCGTGCCGCGCATGTGCTTCATCAACAAGCTCGACCGCACCGGCGCCAACTTCAAGTACTGCGTGCAGTCGATCATCGACCGCCTCGGCGCTACGCCTGCCGTGCTATACCTCCCGATCGGCATGGAAGCCGACCTGAAGGGCCTGGTCGATCTCGTCAGCAACCGTGCAATCATCTGGAAGGATGAATCGCTGGGCGCCGAGTTCTTCTACGAAGACATCCCCGCAGACATGGCTGACGAAGCTGCCGAGTACCGCACCAAGCTCATCGAGCTGGCGGTCGAGCAGGACGACGAGGCCATGGAAGCGTACCTGGAAGGCAACGAGCCTGACGTCGACACGCTGAAGAAGCTGATCCGCAAGGGGACGCTTGGCCACGCCTTCGTACCGGTCGTTTGCGGCTCGGCGTTCAAGAACAAGGGCGTGCAGCCCCTCCTCGACGCCGTTGTCGACTACCTGCCTTCGCCGCTCGACATCGAGGACGTTCAGGGCGTCAAGGTCGACAGCGACGAGAAGGACAGCCGCCCCCCGCAGGATGACGCGCCGTTCAGCGCTCTTGCCTTCAAGGTCATGAACGATCCGTTCGTGGGCTCGCTCACCTTCATCCGCATCTACTCGGGCACGCTGTCAAAGGGCACGTACCTGAACTCGGTGAAGGGCAAGAAGGAAAAGGTCGGCCGCATTCTCGAGATGCACGCCAACGACCGTAAGGACATCGACGAGGCCTTCGCAGGCGACATCGTTGCCCTGGCCGGCATGAAAGAGACCACCACGGGCGACACGCTCTGCGCAGAACGCGCGCCGATCGTGCTCGAACGCATGGAGTTCCCGGACCCCGTTATCGAGCTTTCCGTTGAGCCCAAGACCAAGGCCGACCAGGAGAAGATGGGCGTCGCGCTCAACCGTCTCTCAGCCGAGGATCCCTCGTTCCGCGTCTCGACCGATCACGAATCCGGCCAAACCATCATCAAGGGCATGGGCGAGCTTCACCTGGACATCATCGTTGACCGCATGCGTCGCGAGTTCAAGGTGGAGGCGAACGTCGGCGCACCGCAGGTGGCTTACCGCGAATACCTCGGCAAGCCAGTAGACGTGGACTACACCCACAAGAAGCAGTCGGGCGGCACCGGCCAGTTCGGCCGCGTGAAGGTGAAGGTGAATCCGGGCGAGCGCGGATCGGGCATCATCTTCAAGGACGAGATCAAGGGCGGTAATATTCCCAAGGAATATATCCCTGCGATCGAGAAGGGCATGCGTGAGACGGCAGCCTCGGGTTCGCTGGTTGGCTTCCCGATCATCGACTTCGAGATCCTGCTCTATGACGGCGCGTACCACGACGTCGACTCCTCGGCGCTTGCGTTCGAGATCACCGGTCGTGCAGCGATGCGCGAAGTCGCTCAGAAGGCAGGTATCAAGCTGCTGGAGCCGATCATGAAGGTCGAAGTTGTCACGCCTGAGGAGTTCATGGGTGACGTCATCGGCGACATGAACAGCCGTCGCGGTCAGATCCAGGGCACAGACAGCCGCGGCAACGCACAGGTCGTCGAAGCGATGGTTCCGCTGGCCAACATGTTCGGCTATGTAAACCAGCTCCGCTCGTTCACGCAGGGGCGTGCGAACTACTCGATGTTCTTCTCTCACTACGACGAAGTCCCGGCGAATGTCGCGGCTGAGGTCAAGGAGAAGCTTGCCTAAGAGGCGAGATCATTCTAGGGGCGGCGCTCGATTCCGCGGGCGTCGCCTCAATTTCCCGCAGTTTCAGATCCAAGCGAAAAGAAGGTTTGTAAGATGGCGAAGGCAAAATTCGAGCGGAACAAGCCGCACTGCAACATCGGCACCATTGGTCACGTCGACCACGGCAAGACCACGCTGACGGCGGCCATCACCAAGGTCATGGCCGAAGCGTTCGGCGGTGAAGCGGTTGACTTCGCCAACATCGACAAGGCTCCCGAAGAGCGTGAGCGCGGCATCACCATTTCGACCGCACACGTCGAGTACGAGACCGATGCACGTCACTATGCGCACGTCGACTGCCCGGGCCACGCCGACTACGTGAAGAACATGATCACCGGTGCCGCCCAGATGGACGGCGCGATCCTGGTTGTGAACGCAGCTGACGGCCCGATGCCGCAGACTCGCGAGCACATCCTGCTTGCACGTCAGGTCGGCGTTCCCGCTCTGGTCGTGTACATGAACAAGGTTGATCAGGTCGACGACGAAGAGCTCCTTGAGCTCGTTGAACTCGAAGTTCGCGAACTGCTCAGCTCGTACGACTTCCCCGGCGACGATATTCCGATCATCAAGGGTTCGGCTCTGGCCGCTCTGGAAGGTCGCGACGACAACATCGGCAAGGAATCGATCCTCGCACTGATGAAGGCTGTCGACGAGTCAATCCCGCAGCCGCCCCGTCCGACCGACAAGCCCTTCCTGATGCCGGTTGAGGACGTGTTCTCGATCTCGGGTCGTGGTACGGTTGTCACCGGCCGCGTCGAGACCGGTATCGTCAAGGTTGGCGAGGAAGTCGAAGTTGTCGGCATCCGTGACACCCAGAAGACCGTTGTCACGGGCGTTGAAATGTTCCGCAAGCTGCTCGACCAGGGCGAAGCTGGCGACAACATCGGCGCGCTGGTCCGTGGCCTTAAGCGTGAAGACGTTGAGCGTGGCCAGGTTCTGGCCAAGCCGGGCACCGTGACCCCGCACACCGACTTCGACGCCGAAGTGTACGTCCTGTCGAAGGACGAAGGTGGCCGTCACACGCCGTTCTTCGCCAACTATCGTCCGCAGTTCTACTTCCGCACCACGGACGTGACCGGCGAAGTGATCCTTCCTGAGGGCACTGAGATGGTCATGCCGGGCGACAACGTCACGATCTCCGTCAAGCTGATCGCGCCGATCGCCATGGACGATGGCCTGCGCTTCGCAATTCGCGAAGGCGGTCGTACCGTCGGTTCGGGGGTTGTCAGCAAGATCACAAAGTAATATAGGGCCGTCTCTCCTGGGAGATTCGTCTCCTGGGACCGGTTTTCTGACGATCGCCCCGCTCTTTCTCGGCTCCCTCTTTCGGGGTCCAGCGCGGGAAAGGGCGGGGCGATCGCCTTTTTTTGAACGCTCTTTCTCATCGGTAGGGACATGGAAGCTCAGAACATCCGCATTCGCCTCAAGGCGTTCGACCACCGCGTACTCGACCAGGCCACTGGAGAGATCGCGGACACTGCCCGCCGCACGGGCGCGCTGATCCGGGGCCCCATTCCTCTGCCGACGAAGATCGAGAAGTTCACCGTGCTTCGCGGTCCGCACATCGACAAGAAGTCGCGTGAGCAGTTCGAAGTGCGTACGTACAAGCGGTTGCTCGATATCGTGCAGCCCAACGCCGCCACCGTCGATGCGCTGATGAAGCTCGACCTAGCAGCAGGCGTCAACGTCGAGATCAAGCTGGCCTAAGCCGCATCGCTCGACGTAAAGTTTCGGACCTCGGTCCACATTCCTTCTGGGTTTCGGCCCAGCTCTAGCGGGGAGAAAACTCGCGAAGGGACAGAGCCGCGACTTCCAAGGTCGTTGCGGACACAAGGGATACCTCCGGAGGAATTTCTTCCGGGAATGCGTCCCCCGTCTCGCTTCCGCAGCCACGTGGCTGCAGGGGGCACCCAGCCCGGACGGGGCTCGCATCACACCAGGGCTGGACACGCCTGTCGGGATGGTCTCGGCAGGCCTCTGTTAGGAGTTTTGGTCATGCGTACCGGCGTGATCGCCAAAAAAGTCGGGATGACTCGGCTTTTCCAGGAGGACGGACGGCATGTGCCCGTAACCGTTCTGGCGCTGGAAGATTGTCAGGTGGTTTCAGTCCGCACCTCGGATGTTGACGGCTACGTCGCCGTCCAGCTCGGTGCCGGCGAAGCTAAGCAAAAGAACGTCAACAAGCCGCAGCGTGAGCACTTCGCCAAGGCGCAGGTGCCGCTCAAGCAGCGCGTAGCCGAGTTCCGCGTCGCTGACGATGCGTTGCTTGAAGTCGGCTCTACCATCGCGGCCTCGCACTTCGTGCCGGGTCAACTGGTCGACGTCGCCGGCCACACGCAGGGCAAGGGTTTCCAGGGCGCCATGAAGCGCTGGGGCTTCGGTGGTCTTCGCGCCACTCACGGCGTCTCGCTCTCGCACCGTTCGCACGGTTCGACTGGTCAGCGCCAGGATCCGGGCAAGGTCTTCAAGAACAAGAAGATGGCCGGCCACATGGGCGACCGCCAGCGTACGCAGCAGAACCTAGAAATCGTGCGCGTCGATGACGAGCGCGGCTTGCTTTTCGTAAAGGGCTCGGTGCCTGGCTCGAAGAACGCATGGCTGACCGTCTCGGATGCCGTGAAGGTCGCTCGCCACGCAGAGGCGCCCTACCCGGCCGCTCTCAAGACCGCTGCAAACACCAACGACTCGGTTGCCAACACGCCCGCGGAAGACACCGCGACGCCTGAAGCAACCGAAGGCCAGGAGGGCTGATCAAGTGAAGGTACAGGTCCTCAATCTGGACGGTTCCAACGGCGCCGGTGACATCGAGCTTTCGGACGACGTGTTCGGCATCGCGCCGCGCGCAGACATCTTGCATCGTGTCGTCACCTGGCAGCTCGAGAAGCGTCGCGGCATCGCCCGCGCCACTCGCGAGCGCTCGGAGGTTGCCCGCACAGGCAAGAAGTTCGGCAACCAGAAGGGCGGCGGCACGGCACGTCACGGCGATCGTGCAGCTCCCGTGTTCATCGGTGGTGGTAAAGCTCACGGCGCACGTCGTCGCGAGTTCAACCCTTCGCTGAACAAGAAGGTTCGTGCGCTCGGCCTCAAGATGGCTCTTTCCGCCAAGGCCCAGAACGGTCTCGTTGTCGTCGACAGCCTTGATGGCGTCGAAGCCAAGACCAAGGCGCTCATGGGTCAGTTCGGCAAGGCCGGCTGGAACGGCAAGGTCCTCGTGATCGACGGCGACGCCGTGAACGAGAGCTTCGCGCGCGCTGCCGGTAACCTCGTCGGTGTGAACGTGATGCCCGCAGTCGGCGCCAACGTCTACGACATCCTGAAGCATGATACGCTGGTGCTGACGCGCGCCGCGGTCGAGAAGCTGGAGGCGCGTTTCAATGGCTAAGACCAAGGAAGTGGATATCCGTCACTACGACGTGATCCTCTCGCCCCACATCACCGAGAAGTCGACCATGCTCTCCGAGCACAACGCGGTCGTGTTCAAGGTGGCGGACAAGGCAAGCAAGCCCGAGATCAAGGCTGCGGTTGAAGCGCTGTTCTCCGTCAAGGTGACCGGCGTCAACACCATCGTCGTCAAGGGCAAGACCAAGCGTTGGCGCGGTAAGGAATACCGTCGCAGCGACGTGAAAAAGGCGATTGTCACGCTGGCTGAAGGCCAGTCGATCGACATCACCGAAGGCGTACGGGGCTGATCCGATGGCACTGAAGAATTACAATCCGACAAGCCCCGGGCGTCGCGGCCTGGTCCTCGTCGACAAGTCTAGCCTGCATAAGGGCAAGCCCGTCAAGGCGCTGACCGAGGGCAAGCACAAGACCGGCGGCCGCAACAACAAGGGTCATGTCACTTCGCGTGGTATCGCCGGCGGCCACAAGCAGAAGTACCGCTACATCGACTTCAAGCGTCGTAAGTGGGACCAGCCTGCGACCGTCGAACGGCTCGAATACGATCCCAATCGCACGGCATTCATTGCCCTCGTGAAGTACGAGGATGGTGAGCTTGCCTACATCATCGCGCCGCAGCGTCTTGCTGTGGGTGACCAGGTGGTCGCCGGTGAGAAGACCGACGTCAAGCCGGGCAACGCAATGCTGCTTAGCCAGATGCCGGTCGGCACGATCTGTCACAACGTCGAGATGAAGCCCGGCAAGGGCGGCCAGATTGCACGTTCGGCCGGCACTTACGTGCAGGTCGTGGGTCGTGACCGCGGCATGGTCATCGTTCGCCTTAACTCAGGCGAGCAGCGCTACCTGCGCGGCGATTGCATGGGAACTGTAGGTGCGGTGTCGAATCCCGACAACGCCAACCAGACCCTCGCGAAGGCCGGTCGCAAGCGGTGGATGGGTCGTCGCCCCCTCACCCGCGGTGTCGCCAAGAACCCGGTCGACCACCCGCACGGTGGCGGTGAAGGCCGGACCTCCGGTGGTCGTCATCCGGTTACCCCGTGGGGCAAGCCTACCAAGGGTGCCCGTACTCGCAACAACAAGCAGACGGACAAGCTGATCATCCGTTCGCGCCACGCCAAGAAGAAGAGGTAAGACACGATGGCACGTTCCGTCTGGAAAGGCCCCTTCGTTGACCTGTACCTTCTCAAGAAGGCTGAGGTTGCGCAGGATGCCGGCAGTCGCGCCGGTCCGATCAAGACCTGGTCGCGTCGCTCCACTATCCTCCCGCAGTTCGTCGGGCTGACCTTCCAAGTCTATAATGGCCAGAAGTTCATCCCCGTTGCGGTCAATGAGGACATGGTCGGCCACAAGCTCGGCGAGTTTGCGCCCACGCGCAACTTCCCCGGCCACGCCGCCGACAAGAAGGGCAAGCGCTGATGAGCAAGCAAGCAGCACCCCGTCGCGTCGGCGATAAGGAAGCTCTGGCTGTCAACACCACGATCCGTGGTTCGGCCCAGAAGCTCAACCTCGTTGCTGGCCTGATTCGCGGCCGGCGCGCCGAAGAAGCGATGAACATCCTCGCTTTTTCGAAGAAGGGCATGGCTGACGAGGCCCGCAAGGTTCTCGCTTCGGCAATCGCCAACGCCGAGAACAACCACAACTTGGACGTCGACGCGCTCGTCGTGGCCGAGGCAAGTGTGGGCAAGTCGATCACCATGAAGCGTTTCCACGCTCGTGGTCGCGGCAAGTCCACACGGATCCTCAAGCCGTTTTCGCGCTTGCGGATCGTCGTTCGCGAAATCGAGGAGGCCTGAGCCATGGGTCATAAATCCAATCCGATTGGCTTGCGCCTTCAGATCAACCGCACCTGGGACAGCCGTTGGTTCTCCGAGGGCGCTGAGTATCGCAAGCTGCTTGAGGAAGACCTCAAGATCCGCAAGTTCATCGTCGAGAGCCTGCCCCAGGCAGCGATCTCCAAGGTGGTGATCGAGCGTCCTGCCAAGCTGTGCCGCGTGTCGATCTATGCCGCTCGTCCGGGCGTCATCATCGGCAAGAAGGGCGCCGACATCGAGAAGCTTCGCAAGAAGCTGGCGTCGATGACGGCGAGCGAAGTCAAGCTGAACATCGTTGAGATCCGCAAGCCGGAGATCGATGCAAAGCTTGTTGCCCAGGGCATCGCCGACCAGCTCATTCGTCGCGTGGCGTTCCGCCGGGCGATGAAGCGCGCGATGCAGTCTGCCATGCGGCTTGGCGCCGAAGGCGTGAAGGTCATGTGTGGCGGCCGTCTCGGCGGTGCTGAAATCGCCCGCGTCGAGCAGTACCGCGAAGGTCGCGTCCCGCTCCACACCCTGCGTGCCAACATCGACTATGCCGAAGCCGAAGCGCTCACCGCATACGGCATCATTGGCATCAAGGTGTGGGTCTTCAAGGGCGAGATCCTTGGTCACGACCCGACGGCGCAGGACCGCTTGATGATGGAGGCTCAGACCTCCGGCGTCCGCCCGGCGCGCTGAGCTCAGGATTAGAGAAGCACCATGCTGCAACCGAAAAAAACCAAGTTCCGCAAGGCTTTCAAGGGCCGGATCAAGGGTGACGCCAAGGGCGGTACCGATCTGAACTTTGGGTCGTACGGCCTCAAGGCTCTTGAGCCGGAGCGGATCACCGCCCGTCAGATCGAAGCGGCTCGCCGTGCGATCACCCGCCACATCAAGCGCCAGGGTCGCCTCTGGATTCGCGTCTTCCCGGACGTGCCGGTCTCGAAGAAGCCGGCCGAAGTCCGCCAGGGTAAGGGCAAGGGTTCAGTGGAATACTGGGCCGCACGCGTAAAGCCGGGCCGCATTCTGTTTGAACTCGACGGTGTCGCCGGCCCGCTCGCTGCAGAGGCTTTCAGCCGCGCGGCGATGAAGCTGCCAATCAAGACCAAGGTCGTCGCCCGCCTCGGCGACACCTCACATTTGGGAGGTGAGTGACATGGCCAAGACCGAGGACCTGCGCGCCAAGACTGATGACCAGCTCAATGCTGACTTGGCCGATCTCAAGCGTGAGCAGTTCAACCTGAGATTCCAGGCGGCAACGAGCCAGCTCGAGCGCCCTGCCCGGATCAAGGAAGTCCGCCGCGACATCGCCCGGATCAAGACGCTGCAGACGCAGCGCTCTGCTGAAGCGGCGAAGTAAGGAGACACACGATGCCCAAGCGTATTCTGACGGGGACCGTGGTTTCCGACAAGACCGACAAGACTGTGACCGTGCTGGTCGAGCGTAAGGTGAAGCACCCCCTTTACGGGAAGATCATCCGTCGTTCGAAGAAGTACCACGCCCATGATGAAGCCAACTCGTACCGGACGGGCGAGCGCGTTCGGATTGAAGAGACCAAGCCGATCTCCAAGACCAAGTCCTGGGTCGTGCTTGATCGCCTGCAGGCGAGCAAGGGCACTGCGATTGAGGCGAACCTCGACGTGGACAACGCCCGCTAAGCTGTGTATGGGCGCCGATCCCTCGGTGCCCCTCCAGCTTAGGCAGGGTACGAGATTTTTTGGAACTGCCGGACTAGTTCCGGCAAGCCGTTGAGAAGGAACCGGATCGATGATCCAGATGCAATCCAATCTCGACGTCGCGGATAACAGCGGCGCTAAGCGCGTCCAGTGCATTAAGGTGCTGGGTGGCTCTAAGCGTCGTACCGCAGGCGTCGGCGACATCATCGTGGTGTCGGTCAAGGAGGCGCAGCCCCGTGCACGCGTCAAGAAGGGCGACGTGCACCGCGCGGTGATCGTGCGCACGCGTAAGGATGTGCGCCGTGCCGATGGCAGCGTGATCCGCTTCGATTCGAACGCGGCCGTGCTGATCAACAAGAACGAGGAGCCGATCGGCACTCGTATCTTTGGCCCTGTGGTCCGCGAGCTTCGTGGCCGCGGCTTCATGAAGATCATCTCGCTCGCTCCGGAGGTGTTGTAATGGGCGCCGCTAAGATCAAGAAGGGCGACAGCGTCGTCGTTCGGTCGGGCAAGGACAAGGGCCGTACCGGCACCGTCGTTCAAGTCATGCCGAAGGAAGGCAAAGTCGTGGTCGAGGGCGTCAACGTGATGACCCGCCATCGCAAGCCTAGCCAGGCGAACCCGCAGGGTGGCATCGACCGCCTCCCCGCGCCGATGGCGATCAGCAAGGTCGGCCTTGCCGATCCCAAGGATGGCAAGCCTACTCGCGTCCGTTTCGAGACCAAGGACGGCAAGAAGGTCCGCGTGGCCGTAAAGTCCGGGGAGACCATCGATGGCTGATTCCTACACCCCTCGCCTGCGCCAGCGCTACGACGACGAGATCGTCAAGGCGATGACCGAGAAGTTCGGTTACAAGAACCGCATGGAAGTGCCGAAGATCGAGAAGATCACGCTCAACATGGGCGTGGGCGAAGCGAGCCAGGACAAGAAGAAGGTCCAGACTGCCGCTGCCGAGATGGAGGCGATTGCCGGTCAAAAGCCCGTGATCACCAAGGCTCGCAAGTCGATTGCGCAGTTCAAGCTGCGTGAAGGCATGCCGATCGGCTGCAAAGTCACCTTGCGTCGTGAGCGGATGTACGAGTTTCTTGATCGGCTGGTTACCGTTGCCATGCCGCGCATCCGCGACTTTCGGGGCCTTAACCCGAAGTCATTTGACGGTCGCGGCAATTATGCGATGGGCTTGAAAGAGCAGATCATCTTCCCAGAGATCAGCTACGACAAGATCGACAAGGTGCGTGGCATGGACATCATCGTCACCACCACCGCGAAGTCCGATGACGAGGCGCGCGAGCTGCTGCGCCTGTTCGGGTTCCCGTTCCCGGCGGAAGCCGCCGAAGAGAAGCAGGCCGCGTGAGCGGTTGCAGGAAGAGAGCTTAAGTCCATGGCGAAACTGAGTTCCGTTAATAAGAATGAGCGTCGTAAGAAGCTCGTGAAGAAGTACGCTGGCAAGTATGAGCGACTTAAGGCGATTGCTGATGATCAGTCGCTTGATGAGACCGAGCGTCTTATCGCTCGCCTGAAGCTGGCCGAGATCCCGCGCAATGCCAACCCGACCCGGGTTCGCAACCGTTGCGCCACGACCGGCCGCCCGCGTGGCTACTACCGCAAGTTCGGGATCAACCGGATTGAGATCAGGAACCTTGGCAACAAGGGCATGATCCCCGGCCTGGTCAAGTCGAGCTGGTAAGGATTATTCGAAATGGCTTTGACCGATCCCCTGGGTGACATGCTCACTCGCATCCGTAACGGCCAGCAGGCGAAGAAGGACTCCGTTCTCTCGCCAGCTTCGAAGCTGCGTTCGCGCGTGCTTGAGGTGCTGCAGCGTGAAGGTTACATCCGCGGCTTCAGCGATGATGCCACCGGTGCTCACCCGCAGCTGCGCATTGAGCTGAAGTATTTCGAGGGCGAGCCTGCTATCAAGCACATCGCTCGCGTCTCCAAGCCCGGCCGTCGCGTCTATTCGGGTTCCAAGGAACTTCCGATCGTACGTAACGGCCTCGGCATCACCATCGTCTCGACGCCGCGTGGCGTGCTCTCGGATGCCGAAGCACGTACCCAGAACGTCGGCGGCGAAGTGCTCGCGGAGGTGTTCTGATGAGCCGCATCGGCAAGCGTCCGGTTGCGATCCCCAGCGGGGTCACTGCGGACATCAAGGATGGCGTGCTGTCGGTGAAAGGGCCAAAGGGCACCCTCACCCTCACCATGCGTGACGAGATCAGCTACACGCTCGACGAGGGTTCGATCCTCGTGAAGCCGGCGAACGACACCAAGGAAGCTCGCGCTTTCTGGGGCATGCAGCGCACGCTCGTGTCGAACCTGGTTGAAGGCGTAACTGCGGGCTTCACCAAGACGCTCGAGATCACTGGCGTTGGCTACCGTGCCTCAGCCCAGGGCAAGAAGCTCAAGCTTCAGCTCGGCTATTCGCACGATGTCGACATCGACGTGCCGGAAGGCATCGAGATCAAGACGCCCGATAACACTACGATCGAGATCTCCGGCACCGACAAGCAGAAGGTCGGGCAGATTGCCGCTGAGATCCGCCGCTGGCGCAAGCCCGAGCCCTATAAGGGCAAGGGCATCAAGTACCGTGGCGAGTACATCTTCCGCAAGGAAGGGAAGAAGAAGTAATGGCCAAGCTGTCCCTCTTCGATCGCCGCCGGCGTCGTGTGCGTACCGCACTACGCGCTCGCTCCGGCAACCGCCCTCGCCTTTCGGTGCACCGCACCGGCCGGCATATCTATGCGCAAATTATTGACGATGCGCAGGGCCGGACCATCGCTGCCGCCAATACGCTTGGCGCCAAGGGCACTGACATCGACGCAGCAACGCGCGTCGGTCAGCAGCTCGCCGAGGCTGCCAAGCAGGCCGGCGTGACGGCTGTCGTGTTCGACCGCGGCGGTTTCCTGTTCCACGGTCGCGTGAAGGCGCTGGCCGAAGCCGCCCGTGAAGGCGGGCTGGAGTTCTGATCATGGCAGACGAAAACAACAACGAGCAGCCGATCGCGGCTGAGCACCCGCAGACTGGCGAGCCGGTTGCGGTCGAAGCACGCGAGAGCGGCTTCGGCGGCGGTCAAGGTGGTGGCCAGGGCGGTCGCGGCGGCAACCGTGGCGGCCGCGGTCGCGGTGGTGACAACCGTGGCGGTGGCCGCGGTGGCAATGACCGTGGCGGCCGTCGTGACGATCGTCGCGGCCGTGGCGGCGATGATGACGGTGGCGAGGAGCTCATCGAGAAGCTCGTTCACATCAATCGCGTTTCCAAGACGGTGAAGGGCGGCAAGCGCTTCGGTTTCGCCGCGCTTGTCGTGGTTGGCGATGGCAAGGGCCGGGTCGGCTTTGGGCACTCCAAGGCTCGCGAAGTTCCTGAGGCAATCACCAAGGCGACCGCCTCGGCCAAGAAGAAGATGGTTCGCGTTCCGCTGAAGGAAGGCCGGACTTTGCACCATGATGGCCGTGGTCACTTCGGCGCCGGCAAGGTGAACGTGCGGACCGCTCCGGCGGGTACTGGCATCATCGCGGGCGGCCCGATGCGCGCTGTTTTCGAGAGCTTGGGTGTGGCGGACGTGGTGACCAAGTCGGTCGGCACTTCGAACCCCTACAATATGATCCGTGCCACCTTCGACGCGCTGACCAATCAGACTTCGCCGAAGTCGGTTGCGCAGCGTCGCGGCAAGAAGGTCGCCGACTTGCTCGGCCGCGGTGGCGCCAACGAAGCAGAGGCTGAAGCCGCTGCCGAAGCCATCGTGGAGTAAGCGACATGGCCAAGATCAAAATCAAGCAGATCGGTTCTCCGATCCGTCGGCCAGAGAGCCAGAAGAAGATCCTCATCGGTCTTGGACTCGGCAAGATGCACCGCATCGTCGAGATCGAAGACAGCGCGGAAGTGCGTGGCGCCATTGCCAAGCTGCCGCACATGGTGGCGATTGTAGACTGAGCTACTTGGGCCTTAAGCCTTCGAGCAGAAGCAAAACCCCGGCCGAAAGGTCGGGGTTTTTTGTGTGCGCTCGATCGCTTCGTAGAGCTGTGCCTGCCCGCGGTGATGGCGTCCCGAAGCGGCGTGCTTGCGGTCGACACATCGGCGAGATTGCGCGTGCACGAGATGAAGAAGAAGCAGGCGAAGACCTAATGCATCCACGAGCATGAGCGCCAGCACTGGCGCGGGCGGTTTGAACCTAAGCGAGAACGTCGGCTCGCGGGAGGCCGTCCGAAGGCGCCCAGCCTACTAGCGTGAATCCAACATGACCTATCCCGGCATTGCTGCCACGCTCAACGTCGTGGATCGAGCGGAAGCCGGCAGGTCCGGATCGTCGCTTAATGGTGTTAGCTGCCGTCCTGTTCGGGCGGTGGAAACACCCAGCTATGCTCGTACGTCGCCGTCCGCTCCTGCGGTGCCACTGGAGGCCGAAACCTAGCGCGACGCAAGAAAACACCACAGGTCGTCTTGTCTAGGAGTGCTTTGCCGGTGGACTCGGTAACCCTGCATGAGGCGGCCTTGCCACTATCGCCGACGGAGGCCTGTATCCTGACCAAGCCTTCAACGCACTCGCGCAGGGCCTGCGTAGGATAGTCGTCGTTGGTGACCCAATATGCGGAATTACCACGCGGTATGGGTCCGCCTCCATGCTTCTTTAGCAACAACAGTCGGCGCTCTCGCACGATGTGGGGAACAGCACGGGCAAGCTGAGGATCCATCTCAATGGCTTCGTCTAATCTGAGCCAGCCAGCTACAGTCGTTGCACCAAAGTTTTGATGCTCGTAGACCGCGACATGATCTCCTTGCTTGACGATTGACGATGGCGGAGCGAAGGGTATCATCTTCGGCCAACGTATTTCAATCGTGTCCGGCCCCTTGGGCCCCACCGCGACCACCTTGATCCTCACTGTAGCTGTGATCCAGGTCCGCACCTTGTTCACTCGAACAACCTGCCCAACGATTATCCGACCGAAGTGCCGGTCGGCAGGACGAAACTGTTCGGTTGGTACTGTGCAGGCTAAAGCGTCCGCACTTGCCTCAATAGCCACCAGGCTTAGTACAAGGCGGAGCCAGGCCAGCATCCGCTTATGTTAAGCGGGTCGCCGTCTATCGTGCACGGGTCAGGCAGGCTTGCACCGAAACGACCGCGATCGGGCGCAAGCTGCCGCACCGGGTCTCTTTTGACGCGCCGCCAGACTGCTGCAGAACAGCCCCTTGGCCTTCACGGCTAGATGCCGATCGGTAAATTCGTCTCAAGCTCCGCGCCTCGTGCCATCTGGATGGACGATCCGTGTTTTTTGCCTATCTTGCCGGTCACCCCATTTGGCGTGGAAGGGTTCAGCGCTGCTCTGCGCCACGTCATCAATCCGCCGAAGAGTGGCAAACTTAAGTGCTGGTACGCAGACGGGACTTTGCAGTTCGGCAGCGAACGTCAGCTAGGCGGTTGCTACGACTACACTGCTAAAACGAGACGTTATGGCGCAATGGAACTTTACGAACTGGTTGCCTGGCGAGTGGATCACCGCCTTGTACGAGTTGACGAAGTATTGCGCCGAGAGCGAAGCTAACGAGACCGATTGCTACATCCGCCGCATGAATGAGCTGCTCACGACCGCACCCAACAAGGACTTGTTGAAGGGTCTTCGGGCGATCGACCCGCCGCGGCTCGAACTGTTGCTCGCGATTGGGGCCCACGAGACGGCCGCCATGGCCATGCTCATCGACGACGCTGGCTACATGTTGTCACGCAGCTACGATGGCCAGAGCCTTGCAACGGTGGCCCTACCCGGCCTTAATGACGAGAAGTCGGCCGCAGGCGCCACACCTGCTCTCGCGTTGGTCGCAGCAGTTGCTCTGTCGTTATCCAGTGCTCCTAGTCTGACGAGCTCTCGCCGCGGGGGTGGGAAGAGCTCGTCGAGAGCGGCGCTGCACTAACCTAGCTGAGTACGAGCGGACGTACGAGGAGCGTGCGGCTGCTCTCGCAGGATTCAGTCTACGGCGAGAAGACTGGGAGCTCCGCGCCCTTCCATGAACTCAGCCAAGTTGCGGTGCAGGTTGATGACCTTTTGCTCCTGGTGCGGGTTAGGCAGCGGCCCACGGAACCCGGAGGACTTCATCCCCTTCTGCACAAACTCCATGTTTGAAAAGTCCTGCGCGAGAACCGAACCCCAGTGCTCACCGATGGGATCGGCATAGACCCACTCCGTCTTGGGTTCCTCTCCCTTGGGGAAACGCTCAAGAGCGTAGCTCTCAAAGATGCACTTGTTCGGATCGTCGCCGTACGGACGGACACGGTAGCACAGCGCGAAAGTCTCACCGTGCAGAATGTTCTGGTTCGGGAACAGGCCCCAGGCAAGGCCGGACTCCTTCTTGATGTCCGAAGGCACCTCCGGCCAGATAACTCCTCGCGCGGCATCATCGGCTTTGGCCGACTTCAACCAGTGCGCGATGCATTCCTGCGGCGTCGCCGTCTCCGGCAGTTCGTCCTTAAGCCGGCCTGCTGCGTTCACCAGTGTCTCTGTCGACGCGGAGTAGTTAACCGTCTCGTAGTTCTCGCGGATGAGCTCATAAGTGGAGACGCGCGGATCATCCCCCTTGCCTGCGCGGGTGGTGCCGGCGCTCTCGCTCATAGCGAACTTCTCATCACGCGTATCGTAGCTTGATACCGAGTGGAGCCCGTACTGTTTGGAAAGAGCGTAGTAATCACCATAAGCAAGCAGCTGCGTGTGCGTGCCCGCAACGTGGTACGGCTCGAGGAACGCTTCGATCGCGGTCTTCCAGTTGCAATTATAAATCGCCCATTGGCGCCATTTGTAATTCATTCCGGCAAGATCGAAGTGGCTGAGGATTTCGCCGGCGCGGCCCATCCAGTCCTTCAGCGGCACGCAGTCGTGATCCATGTTGATATAGATGTAGCCGCCCCAGGTATCGACCTTCACCTCTGACAGGCAGGTCATCTCAGGCGTGAGCTTGTTGTCCCAGTCTTGCGGATCGAGAATGTAGGTGTTCTCACCCTCAAGATCGAACGTCCATCCGTGAAAGCCGCAGATGAAGTTTTTGCGGTTACTGCCCCGCACGTCATGGACCCTGTTCGGCAGCATATCAGGCACGCTGACGAGCTGGCGCCCGCGATGTGGGCACACGTTGTGGAAAGCCTTGAGAGTGCCGTCCTCCTTGCGCAGCACAACGACAGACTCGTCCGCGACGTTGTACGTCATCCAGTCACCGGGATTAGGGAGGTCTGTTTCGCGCTCGACCATTTGCCAGATTCGCGGCCAAAGCAGACGCTTCTCGGCCTCGAGGTACTCCTTCGACAGGAAGGCCTCCGTCGGATAGGTGACGAGCCGCTCTTGATCCATATCCTGGGCGGTGATGTTCGCAGGTGCAAACGTCTCGGGCTTGTTCATCGGGGCATCTCCCATTCCTTCCGCGACGGCGCTCTTGTGACTAGCGCTCGGGAACGCGGCAAACCTTAACCAACACTCCTGTTTACTAAGGAATGTCGCCGCCAATAGCCAGCGCGGAATTGCAGCTCGTGATTACGAAGTGGGCAAGCAAAAGGGGCGGACGACTCTCGCCGCCCGCCCCTCCGTGTGCGTTCTCAGTTGATCAGAGCGCGATTACGCCGCCGTCATCCTTGGTGATCGCGACAATGGCCGAACGCGGCCGAGCCGTCGCGGGGGCATTGGCGTTGCCCTGGGTATCCGGCCAGTTGCTCGATGGCGCGTCGGGTGTACCATCCTCACCGGGATGCTGGATGCCAACGAACACGGTGCGGCCATCAGGCGTGGTGTCGATGCCGGTGATCTCACACTCGACAGGCCCGACCAGGAAGCGTCGCAGCGTCGCCACGGTGGCAGGAGCACCTACGAAGGTGGTCTGCGTGGCGGTTGCCCCATCGGCGCCGGTATTGGTGATGGTCTGAGCGCCGCCATCGCCGACACTTCCTGGCATGGCCGCAAGCATCATGTTGTTGGTGCGGTCAGAAAGGGCGCCGTCATCCGTCTGAATCCACATCAGCGGCTTGACCTTGCCCGCAGGGTTGGTCTCACGCGAGAAGTAGAGGCCGTCGGGGCTGGAGAAGTCGTTCTCGGCGGTGAGGCCAGAAAGGTTTACATTCGGGCCAGCATCGGCAGAGTCCGCGCCAAACAAGTAGATGTCCCAGCGGAAGCTGGTTGCCGCCGGGTCGTCGCCATTCTCGCGCAAGCGGATGATGTGGCCGTTCGGGTTGCCGTACTGGGCCCTGTTGGCCGGGCCGTACGGGTCGTTGTAGTGGCGGGGATTGGCCGCGTTGGTATCATTCAGCGGCCGGTTCGAGGCGTTGTTGTTGGTCAGCGTGAGGTAGATCTCACCGGTGAGCGGGTTCCCAGCGGTCCATTCCGGGCGATCCATCGGTGTCGCCCCGAGCGCGTCACCAGCCAGACGTGCGTTGATCAAGATATCAGCTTGATCGGCGAACGAGTATGCTGGTGTATTTGATGTCGCAGGACGATCCGGCACTTGACCGAATACCAGCGGCAGCCACCGACCCGTGCCGTCGGCTTCGAAGCGCGCGACGTAGAGCGTCCCGGTGTCGAGGTACTTGTCGCCCATCGCCAGACGATTTGCGGACCGTCCATCGGCCTCTGTGAAAGTAGCGCTGGAAACGAACTTGTAGAGGTACTCACGACGTGCATCGTCGCCCATGTAGACAGCCAGCTTTTTGCCAGCGGCCGCCTGCACGAACGCGCCCTCATGCCCAAAGCGGCCAAGACTGGTGCGCTTGCGTGGTGTTGAATTGGGGTCGTACGGGTCCAACTCAACCACCCAGCCGAACTGGTTGGGCTCGTTGCGGAAGTCCTCAACCGCAGAGGCACCCTTCACACGCGCATCCCAGCGAGTGTAGAGTGTGTCCGCGCTCTGTACGGTAGACCAGGCGTAATTGCCGGTGTTGCTGTTAACGCCGTAGCGCCGCAGCGCGACCAGTTCCTCAGGCGACCGCAGTGTATTGTCGGTGCCCGATCCGGAGTTGTCCCGGCGGAAGTAACCCGCCCAGTTTTCTTCAGCCGTGAGATAGGTTGCCCAAGGCGTCACGCCGTGCGCACAATTGTTGATCGTCCCGCGGCCGCGCGTTCCATCCGGCGAATAGGCCGTCCGGAGCATGGCCGAGGCTGCAGCGGCGCCGGCGAACTGCATCTGGGTTCCCGGCGTGATGCGGCGATTAAGGGGACTGTTGGGCACGTAGCCCCACTTGCGATTGCCCGCGTCCACATACTCAGTGATGCTGACGCCGTGCGCCATCATTTCCTTGAGCGCTTCCGCCTGCGGACGCGGACCGCTGGACACGTTAGTCGGGCCGTTGGGGTGCAGATACTGGACGCTGAGGTTTTCGTGGTTCTGAACCATCAGGCCGCGCGTGTTGCTGTTGTCGTC
Source organism: Novosphingobium kalidii (assembly GCF_040534015.1). Taxonomy (NCBI): domain Bacteria; kingdom Pseudomonadati; phylum Pseudomonadota; class Alphaproteobacteria; order Sphingomonadales; family Sphingomonadaceae; genus Novosphingobium; species Novosphingobium kalidii. Next base: position 270,780 of record NZ_JBEWLY010000023.1, on the reverse strand, counting down.
GCGCGCGCCAGCAGCACTTAGACCGTAGAAGGCGAACGCGTCGCCGTGATCGCCAATGCGCTTGTCGAAGTCACCATCCGTGCCATTGTTGGAGTAGGCTGAGACGCCCGCGGCAAGGGGATCACCCAAGCGCGTAAGAACAGTTACAGTGTAGCCGGCCGGTACCGTAACCACGTCGTTGAGGTTTTTGGCGACCGCAGCGAAGCCAAGCACCGCAGGCGAGACGCGCACCGTGCTGGTTCCGCTCGCGTTGGCGCCACGATGGGTGGTGACGGAGTAAGTGAACGTCAGATCGGAAGGCTGGCTGACGGCGGGCGCAATGAAAGTAGAGGTGGTTGCGTCAACCTTGACCAGCTGAACCGGTTCGCCGCTCGTCTGTGCCCAGCTTCCAGAGATCACGTCAGCAGCAGTTTGTGCCGTCAAGGTAACCAGACGGCCCGCGCTTGTCGCGGCCACCGCACCGGGCACCACGATCGGGCTCGAATCGACCTCCGTCTCGTCACAGGCGGTCAGCATCGTCGTGCCGAACAGGGCCATCGTCGTGGCACCGATACCACCAAAGAGAGTCTGGCGACGCGAGTATCGCTCTGCTGCCAGGCTTTCCAGCGAACGAACGGTGCTGTCGTTGGTATCGACGTCGCCGTCCGAATACCCGGTTAAGTCAAAGCGATCGGTCATGTGGTTCCCCCTTTTGGTAGTTCTCGGGGTGGGTTCCTATGGCCGAAAAATGACAGGATTGCGCAGATTAGATGACGCTTCAGAGACTACATAGCTCGACTCGCCGGAGCGGTCTCAAGGGGAGGATAGACGCTCGGCAACACAGCGTCGAAATGTCGCTTCACCAGATGTTCACAAGTGCAAGCACTCTGCTCGAGCAATGCCGGGTTCAGTACGTCGATCCCACCTCGTCTTGTGCGAACTATCCCCTCTGCCTTGAAACGCTGGACCACTCGGCTCGCGTAACTGCGACCTACACCTAGCACCGAAGCGAGTTGCTCCTGTGTGATGGTGATCTCGTGACGGCCGATCCGCGCTGTCGCAGCAACCAGCCACTTGGCGGCACGCTGTTCAATTGTATGGATGGCGTTGCAGGCTACGGACTGAAAGACCTGCGCAAGCAAGCAATCCGCGTAGCGAGCAAAGAACGAGCGCAATTCGCTGGACGCCTCTTTAGCATGCTCGAAATCAGCGCTTGAGATTCGCAGGAACTGTCCTCCGTGCAACACGCTCGCGCGTGCATAGGCAGGCGTAGAGCCGTTGCTGACGATTCCGCCGAGTGCACCTTCGTTTCCGACCATGAGCGCCTCGACGGCTATCCCGTTTGAAAACAGGACCTGCAGGGATGCCACCGCTCCGCCCGTCGGGAAGTAACAATGATCGACGACACCCCCGGCGTCGTAAAGAACTTTGCCGGTCTCAAGGCGAATTGGGGTGACGCGGGAGATCAGAACATTGCGATCTTCTGGGCTCAGCGCCTCCAGCAGCTCGCTCCGTTCGGGCATTCACACCTCATCATGGCAAATCAATCTCGACAAAAAACGACGCGGAAGAGGTGAAGTTCCGCGATAAGCTCACAAGTGAACAGTCAGGTTCTGCGGAACCTGTTATACACCGGTGACTATGTGCAAGTCAGCGACGACCGACCCGAGGCGGCTTGAGGCGTCCGGCTGCCAGTTTGGCTGGACAAAGCCGTTCGGCAGCACCTAGCAAGGCGCCCGGAGATAAATTCGCTTCACATGCAATCGCTTCTTTCCCTCTATCGCGCGGCTACCAAGGGTTCGCACGATTCGCTTGACGCTGCGTTTGGGTCCCTGGATCTCTCCAATCGCGCCGACTACGTTCGCTTCCTACGTGGTCACGCGATGGGTTTAGCATCGATCTTCGATGGCTTCCGCCGGTTCGTGGAAGAAGACCTTCATCTCGCTTGCCCGGACTATCCAGCGATGCTGGCAGACGATCTAACCAAAGTAGGCGTTGATGCACGTGATCTTCGGTCAGTCTCACCCGCAGGTGAAGTGTCACAGAGGGCAGCCGGATACGTGATCGCCGGCTCACGCCTGGGCCTCGCCGCGCTCGCACGCAGCGGCTACTGGGGCCGCACCCACGCCCTGCCCTCCACTTACATGGATGATCGACAGGGCTTGGCAATTTGGAAGCACACCGCAGCCAAATTGAAGCAGGTCGTGCCGGATGAAGCGCGCGCGGAGCGGGAAAGCAGTAGCGCGATCACCGTGTTCGACACGTTCCGCGATGCGTTTGCAGCAAGCGCTCCGGCCGCGGTCCGGTAAACGACATGACCTATTCACCGCAGCAGGTTGATCTTTCCACCTGCGATCTCGAGCCGATTCATATCATTGGGCGGATCCAGAGCTTCGGATGGCTCCTGTCATTCTCCAGTGACTGGATCATCAATCACGTCTCGGTGAACTGCGCCGAGATCTTCGGACTTGATGCCATTGACATGATCGGCCGGGCTGCGACGGACTTCATTGCACCCAGCGCCTTGCATGACATTCGAACCCGTTTGCAGATTCTGGGCGCCGGGGACTCGGTTGAGCGGATATTCTCGATCGAGTTGCTCGACGACGGGCACTGTTTCGACATCGCGCTTCACGCGTCGGGGCGCTCGTTTGTGTTGGAAATCGAGCCCAGCGAAACGGGGCGCCGTCGCGACTACGTAGGGTACGTGCGGCCGATGATCGACCGTTTGCGCACGTGCAGCACCATTGAACAACTCTGCACAAGCGCTGCCCGGCATTTGCGGGCCCTCACCGGCTTCGATCGAGTAATGATCTACAGGTTTGAGCCATCCGGCGCAGGCGAGGTTATCGCGGAAAGCCTCAATGGCAGTGTCGACAGCTTCTACGGCCTGCACTTCCCGGCCTCGGACATTCCCGCGCAGGCGCGGCGGCTCTATTCCCGCAACATTCTACGCATCATTACCGACATCGATGATCCCACGGTTCCAGTCGTCCCCGCCACAAGTCCGCAAGGAGAGCCGCTCGACCTGTCCATGAGCGGACTGCGCGCAGTTTCGCCAATCCATATCGAGTACTTGCGCAACATGGGCGTGAAGGCGTCCATGTCGGTGTCGATCATGCGACGGGGCAAGCTGTGGGGGCTGATGGCCTGTCATCACTACTCGCCCCTGCGTTTATCCTATTCTGTCCGCACAGCCGCTGAACTCTTCGGCGAGTTTTTCTCGTACCTGCTGGATCAGCGCGAGAGCGACTACTCCTACGAAAAGCGCGGCCAGTCGATGCGTCTTCATGACGAGATCATGGCGCGGGTAGCGGGCGGCGATTCGCTGCTCACCGCCTTCGAGGACTTCGCAGACTCTATCGGCAAAGTCATTGCATTCGACGGTATTGTGGGATGGGTTGACGGCCAATTCATGGCTCGTGGCTCCACGCCGACGCAGGCGCAGTTCGAGGGTCTTGCCAGGTTCCTGAACACGGCCGGCGCGAGCACTGTCTGGTCGACCGAAAACCTCTCGACCGTGTATGAGCCCGCCCAGCACTACAGCGACGTGGCGGCGGGGCTCCTCGCTTTACCGGTCTCACGATCACCACGCGACTACATCGTGTTGTTTCGTCGTGAACAGCACCGCGAGGTCTACTGGGCGGGCAATCCGGAGAAGACGATCGATCTGGGGCCTAACGGGCCGCGCTTGACGCCCCGCAAAAGCTTTGATCTCTGGAAGGAAGAGCGGCGGGGCTTTTGTAAGCCGTGGACGGGGGACGAGATATCGGCGGCTGAATCCCTGCGCATCACTCTGCTGGAGGTGGTGCTGCGCCTGGCAGACGCTGCAAATATCGAGCGGGAGCAGGCTAACAAGCAGCAGGACATGCTGATCGCGGAGCTCAACCACCGCGTACGCAACATTTTGAACCTTATCCGTGGCCTGGTCTCGCAGTCCAAGGAGGGCGCCGAGACAATTGACCACTTCGCTGAGATCATCGGCAGCCGCATTCACGCTCTGGCTCGCGCGCACGACCAGGTCACGCAGACGGACTGGTCACCCTCGTCGCTGTACAAACTCATTCGCACTGAGACCGACGCCTACGCCAGCGAGAGCGCAGATCGGGTCACCATCGATGGTCCGGACGCCATGATTGCTCCCGGAGCATTCACAACCCTGGCGCTGGTCGTTCACGAGATGATGACGAACTCGTGCAAGTATGGTGCGCTTTCAGACTCTCGAGGCTCGATCGCCATTACGGTCAGCAGTGGCGATGACCAATCACTCGAAATCCATTGGCGCGAAAGTGGCGGTCCTCCGGTAAAAACGCCGACGCGTCGAGGATTTGGGTCTACAATCATCGAACGCACGATCCCGCACGAGTTGGGTGGTGCCGCGGCGGTCGATTATCCTGCGGATGGGCTTCGCGCGACCTTCCTCATTCCCGGTGAGCACATTGCCGCGTACGATACGCCCATGCCGTCTTCCCATGAGGTACTCACCACAATCTCCGTCGTACGTGACAGTGCACCCGAGCTGTTTTCCGCAACCGCGCTAATCGTCGAGGATAATGTGATCATCGCGATGGAAGCGGAAGACGTCCTGCGCGACTTGGGCTTCAATGATTGTGAGATCGTCGGTTCGGTGAGAGCGGCACGCGCACTTGTCGAGAGCAAGGACATCAGCTTCGCGATGCTGGACGTGAACCTGGGCAAGGAGACCAGCGAGGAGGTAGCTGACCTTCTCTACGGTCGCGGTGTGCCGTTCATCTTCGCGAGTGGTTATGGCGACCGTTCCTTCACTACCAGCCGCTTCGAAGGCGTGCCAGTGATCACCAAGCCCTACACAGAGCGCGACATTCGGGCAGCGATCGCGCGCTTGACCCCTAAACCCACCGTGCAGTGATCCTTCGCGCGGCGCGCGCTAAGCAGCGACAGCCGCGAGGGAGAACGTGTCGAGAAAGTCGATCAGCCCCCGTTCCTCACGGGCGAGCCACTGCGTGCGGCGCGGCAAGAACTTCGGGAGCGCCCGCGCATCTTCGCCGCCCTTGGCCACGGCAACCACCGCTGGATGCACGTAGGACTTTCGGGCGATAGCAGGCGTGTTACCAAGCTTTTCGGAAACTTCCTTCATAAGCTCCTTGAGCGAAATCTGCGGATCTTCCGAAAGCCTCCTAAAGGCGAAGGCACTCGCCGCCCATGTTCGGAAGTGCTTGGCGGTGAAAGCATCCCCCATCGTTTCATGAAGGTAGTCATTCACGTCGTGGCTGTGGACGGGCGTAGGCACACCCTCTTCATCCAGATACTGAAACAGGTGCTGTCCAGGCAGATCCTGCATCTTCCGCACGCATCGCACGAGCTTCGGGTCCTCACAGTCGATTTCGTGCAGCTTTCCGGACTTGCCGCGAAAACGAAGTCGCAGATGGCCGCGGTCGATTTTTGCGTGGCGGTTGCGCAGCGTCGTTGCCCCAAAGCTCTTGTTTGCTTTGGCGTACCGCTCGTTGCCAATGCGGATCGCACCGGTGTCCAGCAGAGCGATCACGGAAGCGATCGCCCGCTCTCGCGACAGCTTGCGTGAGGCCAAGTCCATCGCCACGCGCTTGCGCAACTCCGAGAGACCTCTTCCGAACTGGGGACACAACTCGAACTTCATCGCCTCGCGCTCTTCGCGCCAGTCCGGATGATAGCGGTACTGCTTACGACCCTTCGCGTCATATCCGATCGCGAGGAGGTGGCCATCCGGTTCAGGGCAGAACCAGCAGTTCTCATAAGCGGGAGGAAGAGCGATGCGGTTCAGCCGATCAATCTCGTCCCGGTTCCTGATGCGCTCGCCTTCAGGCGAAAAGTATCCCCACTTACCGCCGCGCATCTTGCGCCGTGTAATTCCAGGTTCGCTGTCATGGACGAAGCGCAGCTTGGCCATTCCTGTTTGGCTTTCTCATCAATGGTTTGCCGTCAACGCACCAGATGCAGCAAAGTTTGCGTACGCCTATTGCCGGCCTGCACCAAAGGGCACTGGCAGGGCTCCATCTGAGAACATATATCGAACATTATGGCCAAACTGACGCTCAAGGAGAAGCTGGAAGTCCTCGCGGACGCCGCCAAATACGATGCGTCATGCGCCTCCTCAGGCACAGCCAAGCGCGACAGCCGCAAAGGTGGGATCGGCTCGACCGAGGGCATGGGCATATGCCACGCCTACGCACCCGACGGACGCTGCATTTCGCTGCTAAAGATATTGCTGACGAACTATTGCCAGTTTGATTGCCACTATTGCATCAATCGGAAGAGCTCGTCCGTCAGACGGGCAGCGTTTACCGTGGCGGAGGTAGTTGATCTTACACTCGGGTTTTACCGGCGAAACTACATCGAAGGGCTGTTCCTCTCCTCCGGTATAATCCGTAGCCCCGACCATACCATGGAGCAGCTGGTAGAAGTGGCCCGAACCCTGCGGGAGGAACACGGCTTCCAAGGGTACATTCACCTAAAGACCATTCCGGATGCCGATCCCGAAATCGTTGCGCAGGCCGGCCTCTGGGCTGACCGGGTTTCCATCAACATCGAGCTTCCGACCACCAATGCGTTGACTCGTCTCGCTCCGGACAAATCAGAACAGCGGATTACCGGTGCCATGGCGGATATGAGCGCGTTGATCACAGAAGCGAAGGATGCAACTCGCCGCTTCAAATCGGCTCCGATTTTCGCTCCTGCTGGACAGTCAACGCAGATGATCGTCGGTGCAGACGCTGCCACCGATGTGCAGATCGTAGACCGGGCGGCGTCGCTCTACCGCGGATACGGGATGCGCCGCGTCTACTATTCGGCATTCTCGCCAATCCCCGATGCCAGCGCGGTGCTGCCTCTGCAACGTCCGCCATTGCTGCGCGAGCACCGGCTCTATCAGTCCGATTGGCTGATGCGGTTCTATGGATATCAGCCGAATGATATTCGCGATGCGGCCGACAACGGGATGCTCGACCTCGAGATCGATCCCAAGCTGGCGTGGGCGCTGAAGTTTCGCGATGTATTTCCCGTCGATGTGAACCGCGCCGAAAAGGAGCGGCTGCTCCGCGTGCCGGGGCTCGGCGTGAAAGCTGTGAAGACGATCCTGACGGCAAGACGGCTTCGTAAACTGCGGCTCGATGACGTTGCGCGACTGACGCAGTCGATATCCAAGGTCCGCCCGTTCATTATCGCTGCCGATTGGCGGCCAACGGCTCTCACCGATCGCGCTGACCTGCGGCGCATCTTGGCCCCGCGAGAAAAGCAGCTTGAACTGTTTGCGGCCTGAGAATCGTTCGCGACAGCAACCCTGCTGAGAGCTGCCGGTTTTCCTCTGCAAGAAGGAGATCGACTATGGCAGACGCACAAATTTTTCAGGATCTGAAAGCCGATCATAATCGGCACCGCGAAATGCTGGAACAGCTTGGTGATACCTCGAGCAAAGGTGACGAGCGTCCGAAGTTGTTCGAAGAACTGCGTAAGGAATTGCAGGCGCACGCCGCAGCAGAAGAGGAATCCTTGTATGCGACCATGCTTGCTTGCCCAGACCTGCGCGACGAGGCACGACACTCGGTTTCAGAGCACAAGGAAGTCGATGATTACCTTGGCGAGCTTCTTCAGCTCGATGTGACTTCTGAAGAATGGCTCACCAAGTTCAAGGAAATGCGCCACCGCTATCTTCATCACATCGATGAAGAGGAAGAGGAGATGTTCCCAGAAGCCGCGAAGACGCTGAGTGACGAAGCCGAGAACCGGTTGGCCCGCGTCTTCGAAGATCGCAAGCCGAAAGAGCTTCAGATAGCGGAAGAAGAAAAGCCGGGTGACGAACGCGAATAGCCTTCACTCGCAAGACACGATGCGCGCCCCGCCGGCGCGCGTCGTCCGGCTGGAGAGCGAGGATGACTGGGAAGGCTGGCGCGACGCAGCGCGTCGTTTCCTCGCTGCCCGCGTAGAGCCCGACCGCATCGTCTGGCACGTGGGCGAAAGCGCCGATGACCTGTTCGCAGATGGCGACAGCGGGCTTCCTCCGTCGCCCCAGTTGGAGTTGCGAGTTGCCCGCAGCTTCCCGGACTTGGCGCAGAGCGCGCTGCTGCATTCCGATCCAGAGCGGTTTGCCTTAATTTACAAGCTGCTTTGGCAGATCACGGAGCATCCGGGGCTGCTTGCAGACCACGCGGATCCACTTGTGCGGCGGGTTGAGCTGATGGCGAAAGCCGTGCGCCGAGATATCCATAAGATGCAGGCCTTTTTACGCTTTCGCGAAGTGGAGGAAGGCGAAGACACGAAGCGCTTCGTGGCCTGGTTCGAACCAGAGCACCACATTGTTCGCGCAAATGCCGGGTTCTTCTTGCGGCGCTTCGCCAACATGTCGTGGTCGATTCTCACCCCAGAAATCACCATCCATTGGGATGGCCAGACGCTTCGCGAAGGGCCCGGCGCAGATCGCTCCATGGCCCCGCGCGAAGACGCGCTGGAGGACATGTGGAAGGCCTATTACGCCGCGATCTTCAACCCGGCTCGGCTGAAGGTGGGGGCGATGACACGTGAGATGCCCCGCAAGTACTGGAAAAACATGCCAGAGGCACAACTCATCGCACCGCTGATCGCGGGAGCCCAAGCTAGAGAGGCCCACATGGTCGCACAGCACGTCCCCTCCGCCGCGCGCGCGACGACCTTGCGTGCTCTTGCCGAAGAAGCCCAGGGTTGCCGCCGCTGCCCCTTGTGGAAAGGGACCAATGGCTGCGTTTTCGGAGAAGGCCCGGCCAGCGCCCGACTGATGATTGTCGGCGAGCAACCCGGGGACGAGGAAGATAAGGTGCACCGCCCCTTTGTCGGTCCCGCCGGGGGCGTGCTCGACCGTGCGCTGGGTGAAGCCGGGATCGAGCGTGGAGACGTGTACCTCACGAATGCGGTCAAGCACTTCAAGTATGTGATGCGCGGAAAACGGCGGTTGCACCAGAAGCCCGACGCATCGGAAATCGAGGCGTGTCGCTGGTGGCTCGATCAGGAGATGAACCTGGCCCGCCCTCGCGCGACGGTGATGCTCGGCGCTACCGCCGTGCGGGGAGTGACAGGAAAGCCTGGCACGATCGGCAAGATGCGCGGCTCGCCTCTTAGCCTCCCGCATGGAGCGGGCATCGTCACATGGCACCCCTCATACATCCTGCGGTTGCCTGATCGAGACGCTGCAGAGAATGCGTTCTCCGCCCTTGTGGAGGACCTGCGCCGCGCGGTGCAGCATACCTAGCTCAGCTGACGACATGCACTCTGCCCTTAAGAACAGGGAACGCGGGCAAGCCCCCCGCGTTGATTCCCTCGAACCAGGCAATATGCCGCGAGGAGGAAGAATCATGGACCACGACACCCGCGAGACGTTCTGGAAAGCCTTTGACGACAGTCCATTCATCATGATGAAGCTGGACGGCTCCAACGAACACTCCGAGCCAATGACAGCGCAGCTCGACAAGGACGCCCATCACGCGATCTGGTTCTTCCTGGCCCGCGACAATCGCATCGCTCAAGGTGGCGCAGCCACCGGCCATGTGGCGACCAAGGGACATGATGTTTTCGCGTCCTTGAAGGGCGTGCTGGTCCCGGAGACCGATCCATCTGTGCGCGAGAAGCAGTGGAATACGGTTGTGGAAAGCTGGTTTCCCAATGGAAAGAACGATCCCAACGTTCTGATGCTGCGCTTTGACATCCGGGATTCCGAGGTCTGGATCTCTGATCTTTCGCTGAAAGGGAAGTTCAAGATGTTTACCGGGCAGCCCGTCAAGCCAAGCGAGGCCGGCGAACACGAGACCGGGCCCGTCTAACCGGAGGAGGCTCCGCATAGCATTATGCGGAGCCTCGCTTGTTTACTTTTCGTTCCACGCTCCCCATCGTGGTAGCTCATGGACGTACTTGCCCTCCCCGCGTTTCATGCGAGTCATGCCGGATCCTGGTTGCGCGATGCAGCCGGGACTACCCGGACCGTTGGTAAGGGCGAGGCAGTGACGGCCGTTGCCGACACTCCCCATCTCATCCTCAATGCACCTCTTGTAGCCACGCGGCTGGGCTACCCGGACTTATCCGGGCTCGACGTGCTGGAACTGTTTGCTTTCGTGCATCCGGCTCGCTTCGTGGTGCCCACGGCCAAGGGGCTCGCTTATGCTCTGGGTCTTGAAGAGCCTGGGGACGACGCTCAGGTGCCACGCCTGCTGCAGGAAGCGGCGGGGACGCTTCTGGCAACCTGTGCGACTCCGGAGTGGGCGGAGCGCGAGGGAGCCTGGAGCGCTCTGCAGTCCCTCACGCGCCTGCGATGGACGTGGGCGGCGCCCCTCACCAACCGAATTGCTCGTCCCGAGCACGCGGAGCGCTGGCTTTTCGCCAAGTTGCCTGAGTGGGACGATGCAGGCGAGCAGCCCCAGCCAAAGCAAGTCACCATAGATGAGGCAGAGACCCTCACACGGCTGCAACGACTGACCGGCGCAAGCGCTGAACAGCGCACCAGCCAGCGTGACTACGCCATGCGGGCTGCGGGCGCGTTCTCCCCCCGCCGCAAGCCAGGCGAGCCGCACTTGCTGCTGGCACAGGCGGGGACGGGAATTGGCAAGACGCTCGGCTATCTGGCACCGGCCTCCCTTTGGAGCGAGCTTTCGGGCGGGACCGTATGGGTTTCCACGTTCACGAAGGCACTTCAGCGCCAGCTCCGGCAAGAGAGCCGCCGTGCCTGGCCCGAACGGCGCGCCGACGGCTCGCAACCCGTGGTCGTACGCAAAGGGCGCGAGAACTACTTGTGTCTGCTTAACCTGGAGGATGCGCTGCAAGGCGGCTTCGCTGGCCGAGCCGCCATCCTGGCCCATCTCGTCGCACGCTGGGCGGCCTATACACAAGATGGAGACATGATCGGCGGAGACTTGCCGGGTTGGCTAGGTACGCTCTTCCGCCAGCGTGGAATAACAGCCCTCACTGATCGGCGAGGCGAGTGCGTCTATGCTGGCTGTCCTCATTACCGGAAATGCTTCATCGAACGCTCCTCACGGGCGAGCGCCGGTGCAGACCTCGTCATCGGCAACCATGCTCTGGTAATGGTGAACGCTGCCCGCGGCCGGGATCATGCCGCGCGCCCGACGCGGATCGTGTTCGACGAAGGGCACCATGTATTCGATGCGGCCGATTCCACGTTCGCCGCTGCTCTGACCGGCGCTGAGACAATCGAATTGCGGCGTTGGGTGATCGGACCTGAGAAAACCTCGCGTGGCCGGCGGCGCGGGCTTTCTGCACGACTTGCAGATGTTGCGAGCTACGACGAGGCAGGGGGCCGCGCGATCAGCGCTGCAGTTGCCGCCGCCGAAGCCCTCCCTTCGGACGGGTGGCTTCAGCGCCTGGTTGAAGGCACCCCACACGGACCGCTGGAAGAGTTGCTCGCAGCCGTCCGCGCCACTGTGTACGCCCGCGATGAGAGCGGCGGCACTGAAGCCGGCTACGGGCTCGAGACCGAAGCTGCCGGCCTGGAAGGCCCGTTCGTGCAACTGGCGCAATCTGCCCGCGCCGCGATTGCCGAACTGCGCCAGCCGCTTATCCGCATCGGCACGCGACTCGAAGCGATGCTGGAGGAGCCGCCAGACTGGCTCGACGGCCAGGGACGTCAGCGCATCGAAGGCGCACGTCACTCGCTGAGTTGGCGAGTGGACTTGCTCGCAGGCTGGGAAGCCCTGCTCGAACGCCTTGGCGGGCCCGCCGATCCCGAGTTCGTGGACTGGCTTGCGATCGACCGCAGCGAGGCTCGCGAGTTTGACATTGGCATCCACCGTCGCTGGTTGGATCCGATGAAGCCCTTTGCACGCACGGTACTGGAGCCGGCGCATGGCGTGGTGATGACGTCTGCCACGTTGGCTGACCGCACCGGATGCGAGGACGAGGATTGGCGCCTTGCCGTATCGCGCAGCGGTGCGCCGCACATCGGCATCACGCCGCAGATGTCCCAGCATGAAAGTCCGTTCGACTACGCGGGACAGGCAGAGGTGTTGATCGTTACCGACGTGCCGCGCGGCGACATCCCTGCCCTTTCAGGTGCTTACGGGCGTTTGATCGAAGCATCAGGCGGCGGCGTGCTGGGCCTTTTCACCGCAATCCGGCGGCTACGCGCGGTGCACGGGCGGATAGCGGATCGACTGGCCCGAGGCGGCTTGCCGCTCTACGCGCAGCATGTTGATCCCATCGATACCGGCACTCTGGTCGACATTTTCCGCGATGATCCCGCAGCTTCGCTGCTCGGGACAGACGCCCTGCGCGACGGCGTGGACGTTCCCGGCCGCTCTCTGCGACTCGTGGTGATGGAACAAGTGCCATGGCCGCGCCCTACGATCCTTCATCGAGCACGCAGGCTCGCTGCTGCTACCGAGAAAGGAGGTGCCGCCGCCTATGACGACGGCATCATCCGCGCCCGGCTGGCGCAAGCGTTCGGGCGGCTGATCCGCAGCAAGGACGACAGTGGCCACTTCGTCGTGCTGTCGCCGGCCTTTCCCTCCAGGCTGCTGTCAGCATTCCCCGCCGGCACGCCGATCCGCCGCGCTAGCTTGGAGGAGGCCTTGCAACGGGTGGCTTCGCATGGTCAGGAGCGGGCAATGAACGAACAAGCTGCCTTGCCTCCTGCATGAAGACTCTCGGTCTATTTCGCCATGCCAAGTCGGACTGGAACGACGCGCGCCTGCGCGACTTTGACCGGCCGCTCAACGCCCGAGGGCGGAAGGGCGCGGGCCTAATGGGTCTGCATATCCGCGACTACGGGATGCGCTGGAAGCGTATTCTTGCCTCGCCTGCGGTACGGGTCACGCAGACGATTGAGCTGGCCGCGCAAGCCGCGGGAGAAAGCCCACCCCTCAACTGGGACCGACGCATTTACCTCGCCAGTTCGCCGACCCTGGCCGACATTCTGCGAGAGCAGGACGGCGATCCCCCAACGATCTTGATGGTGGGCCATAATCCGGGGCTGGAAGATCTCATTTTCGATCTGGTGCCCGATGACGGTAGCAGCCCGTTGCGCGATATTGTGGAAGAGAAGTTCCCTACCGCCACTTTTGCTGTACTCGAACTCGAGATTGAGGCTTGGTCAGATCTGACCGATAGTTGCGCTCGCTTGCTGCATTTAATGCGCCCTCGTGATCTCGACCCGCGGCTTGGGCCTCAAATCGAGGATTGAAGGGCAGTCACCGAAACGTTCATTGATCTGTAAACGCGAGGTTGTGTTCAGGAGCGCGCAAGCGCTGCGGCCAGGTCATCCCTGATGGATCGGAGCTCGTCCTGAAAGTTAGGCACCGCTTGGTTGCTGGAATTGGTCTGTACCGACGCCTCGTTGGCCGCGAATGACCCGCTTGCCTCCATCGCCTGCCGCGCTCCCCGCAAGGTGAAGCCCTCGCGATGCACGAGCCTGTTGATTTCGGCGATTAGCGCGATGTCTTCAGAACGATAATATCGGCGCCCGCCGCTGCGCTTGATCGGGCGCAGCATGGGGAACTGCTCTTCCCAATACCGCAGAACGTGCTGGCGGATGTCTAGAACACGCGCCACTTCGCCGATCGTGCGAAGCGCGCCGGGAGCCTTACCGTCGTCGAATTCAGGCAACATGCTTCCGCCTCCTGCTGCCCGCGTCAGACTCCTGCAATGCGATCCTTAAGCATCTGACTGGCGCGGAAAGTCATCACTCTACGAGGTGTGATGGGCACTTCAACGCCCGTCTTTGGGTTACGCCCGACGCGCTCCCCTTTATCTCGCAAAAGGAATGTTCCGAAGCCCGAGATCTTCACGTTCTCACCGTCGGAAAGAGCCTCGCACATGTGGCCCAAGATCGATTCGACCATCGCAAGCGACTCGGCGCGCGAGAGGCCGAGCTTCTTGTGAATGGCTTCTGCTATCGCCGCCCGCGTCAGCGTCTCCGTAGAGCGCATCGATCAACCACCTTCTATCCGCAAATTCCCCAGGGCACCCATTAGGTTTATACGCCGTGAAAATCAACAAATGTGAATAGTCACGATAATGGCCTTCGGCGATTACATTCTCACGAGACTGGCGCCCCAGGTGAAACCGCCGCCCATCGCCTCAAGCATGACGAGGTGGCCGGGCTGAATTCGTCCATCACGCACGGCCGCATCCAACGCGAGCGGAACCGAGGCCGCTGAAGTATTCGCGTGCTGATCGACGGTGACCACCACTTTCTCTACCGGCATCGCAAGCTTCCGAGCTGTGGCGTCGAGGATGCGGGCATTTGCCTGATGCGGCACGAGCCAGTCGATATCGCTGGTGGTCAGGCCGGCATCATCGAGCACCTCGCGCAGAACCTCGGCAAGGTTGACGACGGCGTGGCGGAACACCTCGCGCCCCTTCATACGTAGCTTACCGATAGTGCCGGTAGTCGAGGCACCGCCGTCAACGTAGAGAAGCTGATTGTGATTGCCGTCGGCGTGGAGCTTTGTGGCAATCACGCCACGCGGTGCATCGCCTTCTTCTTCACGCGACTCTAGCAGGATGGCGCCAGCCCCATCTCCGAACAGAACGCATGTCGTGCGGTCTTCCCAATCCAGAATGCGACTAAACGTCTCAGAGCCGATCACCAGAGCGCGCTTGCCCATGCCCGTGCGGAGCATCGAGTCGGCGACGCCCAGCGCGTAAAGGAAACCGGAGCAGACTGCCGCCACGTCGAAAGCAATCCCGCCGTGGCAGCCCAGATTGTGCTGAACCGTCGTCGCGGTGGCAGGGAAAGTCTGGTCCGGCGTGGCCGTGGCCAGAACGATAAGGTCTATGTCCTTCGGCTCCAGGCCCGCTGCGGCGATCGCCTTTCGGGCCGCTTCGGTCGCCAGGCTCGCCGTCGTCTCGTCGCTCTCGGCAATATAGCGCTGGCGGATGCCGGTGCGCTCGACGATCCATTCGTCGGTGGTTTCGACCCTTGCTGCAAGTTCAGCATTGCTGACGACAGTGCGAGGCAACGCCGAGCCAGTGCCAATGACGACGGAACGGCGCATCAGGCGCTTTCCTCTTGACCGCGCATCACACGCAGGGAGTCAGCGCCCACGCGAGCAAGGTCCGCAGTGATCCGTTCGGTCACATTTTCCTCCAGCAGGCGGGCTGTGACCGCCACCGCATTTGCGACACCAGCAGCGTTGGCGCTGCCATGGCTCTTCACGACAATGCCGTTAAGCCCAAGGAATACGGCGCCGTTGTGGTTGTTCGGATCAAGATGATGCTTCAGCAGCTCTGTCGCTGGCCGTGAAACCAGGAAGCCGATCTTGGATCGCAGGGAGCTGGAGAAGCTGCGGCGCAGAAGGTCGCCCACGAAACGCGCGGTGCCCTCAATAGCCTTGAGAGCAACGTTTCCGGAGAAACCATCAGTGACCACCACGTCGACATCTCCGCGGCAGACCTTGTCCGCCTCCGTGAAGCCATCGAATGACATCGATAGGTCTCCCGAGACGGACTTCAGCACGTTGGCCGCATCACGCAGTTCCTCTGTGCCTTTCGTGTCTTCGGTACCAATGTTGAGCAAACGCACACGGGGCGCGTCACGACCGGTGACAACCCTCGAGTAAGCGGCGCCCATGATTGCGAACTGCACGAGGTTGCGAGTGTCGCACTCGGTATTGGCGCCGAGGTCGAGCATGACCACGTCGTTATCGCCCAACGTGGGAAGCAGTGCCGCGAGAGCGGGACGGTCGATACCGGGCATCGTCCGCAGCGTCAGCTTGGCAATCGCCATCAACGCGCCGGTGTTGCCCCCGCTGACCGCGGCTCCGGCGTCTCCCGCCTTCACCGCGTGGATCGCCATGCCCATCGAGGTCGTCTTGGCCCGGCGCAGTGCCTGGCTAGGCTTGTCCTCGCCACTGATGACGTCTTGCGTGTGGAGGATCTCCGAAGAGGCGCGCAAGTTCGGGTGGCTTTCGAGCGCGGCCTTGATCCGCGTCTCGTCACCCACCAGCAGAAACTTGAAACGCTCGTGACGGCGGCGCGCGAGTGCCGCGCCTTCAACCATCACGCGCACGCCCTCGTCGCCGCCCATCGCGTCAACGGCGATACGCGGCAAGCTCATCGGTAGTCTCCAGACTTCAGAGCGCTAGGACTTAAGCTTCGACCGCGACGATTTCACGGCCATTGTAGTGGCCACAAGCGGTGCAAAGATGGTGCGGGCGCTTCAACTCGCCACAGTTCTTGCATTCGCTGAATGCATCAACCGTGAGCGCGTCATGGCTGCGGCGCATGCCCCGGCGTGAGGGGGATACTTTTCTTTTAGGGACAGCCATTTCGGCACCTGTTCCTGAAAACTTGCGTTGCTGTTAAAAAGCCGCCGAGACCAACAAGGGCTGGCGGCTTGCGAAGGCGGCCCTATACCGGATCTGGCGCGAGTTGCAAGCCGTAGTCGATTGCCGCATGCTCCACACCTCACATTCCACGACGGGGCAAAGACGAGCATGATCCTGCAAACGACGTTAACTCTGGCCGCGGCAGCCGTCTTTATCAATCTCTGGCTTTTCGTCAGAGTGGTGCGCGTCCGGATGGCTGAGCGAGTGATCCACGGAGACGGCGGCAACACCCTCCTGCTGCAGCGCATGCGCGCGCAGTCGAACTTCATCGAACATGCTCCGCTGTTCCTCATTCTCGTCGCCTCGATCGAACTGACTGGCAAGGGAGACAGCTGGCTCGCAGTCGTTGGGTCGCTCTTCATGCTCGCGCGCGTGTCGCATGGCTTTGGCATGGACCGCGCAGGCTCCAATCTTTTCCGAGCCGGAGGAATGGTGGTCACCCTGCTGACGGAGATCGGACTGGCAGTAGTCGCGGTTCTGATCGGGCTGCAACTGATGTGACGCAGGCTGAGCTGAACCTTAGCTGCCCTGAGGCTTAGCCTGGCCTGAAGGAGCCCTCTCGATCATGCCAGTGCCGCGTCCCCAACAAAGGGATTGGAACGCCGCTCGTCCCCGAATGTGCTGATTGGGCCGTGCCCCGGGACGAAAGTAGTCTCGTCGCCGAGCGGCCAGAGCCGGCCAGTGATGGATGTCACGAGCGTCTGGAGATCGCCGCGCGGGAAGTCCGTGCGGCCGATCGAGCCTTGGAACAACACGTCTCCGACAATCGCGAAGCGTGAGGGCGCATGGTGGAACACGACATGACCAGGAGTGTGACCGGGGCAGTGATAGACGTCGAGCGTGAGGTCGCCCAGGGCGACCTGATCCCCGTTTTCCAGCCACCGATCCGGCTCGAAGCTGTGCGCCTCCATGTTCCACCGGGGGCCGTCTTCGTCAAGCTGAGCGATCCAGAACCGGTCTTCCTCTTGAGGGCCCTCGATCGGCACACCGAGCTCTTTGGCCAGTTCACCCGCCATGCCGCAGTGGTCTAGGTGGCCGTGCGTAACGAGCACTTTCTCGAGTGTTACTCCAGACTTGGCGAGCGCGGCCTTAAGCATGTCAAGGTCCCCGCCGGGATCCACGAACGCACCGCGCATCGTCTTGGTGCACCAGATCAGCGTACAGTTCTGCTGCAGCGGCGTGACGGGCAGGATTGCCACGCGCATCGGCGGCTCCTGCGAAGTCTGAGAGGTCTCGTTCATGCCTGCGGAAATGGCTGGCGCATCCGATGAATGCAAGCCGCAGACCCCCTGCCCTTAACGCATTGAGCCAGTCACCGGCCCAACCCAGTCACAGGCGGCCGCTCTTCCACACGACGCGGCCGATCAGGTCGAGCTGGTCGGGCGCACATTCGATCGGCGGATAGGCTGTATTGTCACTGAGCAGCGCAATGCGATCCGGACGGCTGGTATCGAGCCGCTTGACCAGCAGCGCGCCATCGAGTCGGACGACGTGAATGCCGTCGCGCAAGCTCCGGCGATTGCGATCCACCAGGATCTCATCGCCGTCACGCAGCGTCGGTTCCATCGAGTCGCCCCGCACGGCAATGGCCGAAAGCCAATGGGGCTGCAGTCCCTGATCGCGCAGCCAGCGCTGCGAGAAACGGAAGCTGCCGATCGCATCCTCTCCGCTGACATCGGCCCCGGGTCCGGCGGAAGCCTGAAGAGGAAGGCGCGGAATCTCCACCCAGGTCACATCACCAGACGGCGAAGGAAATGCGCCATATTTTTCCTGATGCGCACCCAGCTCCGTTTCTGCCACCCCGAAGAACCGCGCGAGGATCGCGCGATCGTTCTCCTCCAGTTTGCGAGGACTGCCCTTGCGCACGAACTGCTGCAGATAACTGGCATTCTTGCCGATCATCCGGGACAATCGGGCGAGGCTCACATGCCGTTCCTCAGATAAAGCGAGCAAGCGGTGGCGCGAAGGGTCCATCTCCATAGCCGGAAGATAAATCAAATAAATTTCCTAGACAAGTAGGATTTCTCTTGGAACAAACAGGGAACTGAAATCGAGTCTTACTTAGGCGAGGGATGTCATGCTGTTGCGCCGCATAGAGCGTTTTCTGCGAACCACAGGCATGCCCTGGACCAGGTTCGGTCGCCTCGCCGCTGGTGATCCGCGACTGGTGGCAGACTTGCGCAATGGGCGCACGCCACGTCCCACGATGGAGCGACGAGTGGAGCATTTCATGAACACATATCAGGAGGAAAACCATGCTCGTTGAACCCGCT
This sequence comes from Novosphingobium kalidii, assembly GCF_040534015.1. NCBI lineage: Bacteria > Pseudomonadati > Pseudomonadota > Alphaproteobacteria > Sphingomonadales > Sphingomonadaceae > Novosphingobium > Novosphingobium kalidii. The sequence goes on along the minus strand of NZ_JBEWLY010000023.1, from coordinate 252,212 downwards.
CGCCATTGCGCGATGATCGAAGCACTCCGCAAAGGCGGCGCGCGAGGCCCTTGGCTCGGCCTCCTACGCGAGGTCCTGGCCTTGGCCGGTCCCGAAGCGCAGTTTCTGCGCCATTCCGAACGCCCTTGGTCGAGCGCGACGTTCAGTGGCGCGCGGCATACGGTGGTTCTCGCGTTTGAGGGCGTTTCCGCCGTGGCGCAAGGCGAAGCGTTTATCGCTGCGCTGCCTGATCATGAGTTCACCCTCCGCGGTAGTCTCGTCGCGGACGCAACCATTTCCAGCGCGGCGCACAGCGTCCTGCCCTCGCCCCGCCTGTTGCTCGAGGCTGAACTGCTGGTTCTCGACGATCATTGACGAGAACCGCTCAGTAGCCTGCGCGAAGATCGACGACGTGTTCCAGCGGCTCACCCCGAAGGAAACGCGAACAGTTCGCGAGGAAGCGCTCGGCTGCTTTTTGGAAGATCGTGTCCTGCGACCGTCCGGAAAGATGCATGGAAATGTGGACGTTCTCACGGCTCCACAGGGGATGGTCCGGTGGCAACGGCTCGGGATCGGTCACGTCAAGGAAGGCGCCGCCCAGACGGCCGCTGTCGATCGCAGCAAGGAGAGCATCGGTTTCAATCACTTCGCCGCGCGCAAAGTTCAGGATGACCGCGCCTTCCTTCATCGCCGCGAACGTCTCCGGGCCGAACAAGGCGTGAGTCTCAGGCGTGGAAGGCACGGCGACGATGATCCAGTCGAAATCGCCGAGACGGGCTTGCCATTCATCGGGGCGCAGCGTGTCCGGTCCCGGACTGCGACGGACTTCCGTCACGGCCACATCGAAGGCGCGCAGCAGATGCGCAATGCGGCCGCCGATCGCCCCTGCGCCGACGATCAACGCTGAAGTTCCCGCGAGTTCGCCCTTGCCCGGCGGCGTCTGCAGCCAATCGCGCCGATCCTGCGCCCGCATCACCTCGCGATACCCCTTAGCGATCGTCAGCATACCCAGCAGCGCATACTCCGCGATCGTGCCGGCGTGCAGACCGGCGCCATTGGTCAGCGTGGTTCCACGCGCGGCCAGCAGGTCCAGCGGCAAGTGATTGATACCCGCCGCCACCGTGGTCAGCCAGCGCAGCTTGCCGGCCTGCCGCACGGCTTCTGGCATGGCAGCCGACCCGAATGCATCGAACCAACCGATCTCGGCGTCGGCCGCATGCGCAAGTAGGTCTTCAGGAGTTTCGAACCACACCGGCTCGATTCCACGCGGGAGGCGATCCCCGAGAAACGGACGAGCCAGCGATGTCAGCACGGCTACCGTCATGCGCTTGCTCCTGTCCAGCTCAGCCGAGCTTCCATTCCCACCCCAGCGGATCGCCGTCCATCACCTCGACCCCGCGCCCGGCAAGCTCGTCGCGCAAGGCATCGGAAGTCGCGAAGTCCTTCTCGGCCCGTGCAGCCTTGCGCCGCTCCAGAGCCGCTTCGATCTCGCTCTCGGTGATGTCCGCTGCTTTCGGACGGAGCCGCATGTCGACGCGGGTCTTGCCGAACAGATCAAGCCCAAGGACGGCATCCATCCGCTCGACGACGGCGCGCTTGGCGCCAGCATCAACCTTCTTGGCCGCCAGCACGTCTTCAAGCGCCGTCAGCGCGACCGGCGTGTTCAGGTCGTCCGCCAGGGCGGCAGCAAAGGTGTCCAGCATTGGCGCCAGCTTGGGATGGGCCTGCTCGGCCGGCGCCACGTCGCGAAGGCGCTCGGCCGCCATGATCATGCGCTTGAGCCGCGTGAGGGCCGCACCCAGGTTCTCCCAGGAGAACTCAAGCTCGCTGCGATAATGGGCCTGGAGGCACATCAGGCGATAGGCCAGCGGGTGATAGCCCCTGTCAATGAGAAGCTGGAGGCGAAGGAACTCCCCGCTCGACTTGCTCATCTTGCCCGACCGCTCGACGAGAAAGTTGTTGTGCATCCACACGCGCGCGCCGGAATTGGCGGGCACATCGAGACCGTTGGTGCAGCAGAAGGCCTGGTTCTGCGCGATCTCGTTGGGGTGGTGGATCTCGCGATGATCGATGCCGCCGGTGTGAATGTCGAAGGGGAAGCCCAGCAAGTCACCTGACATGACGGAGCATTCAAGGTGCCAGCCCGGCGCACCGCGGCCCCAGGGCGAGTCCCATTCCATCTGCCGCTTCTCACCGGTGGGCGTCTTGCGCCAGATCGCGAAGTCGGCGGCGTTGCGCTTGCCCTCCACCGCCTCGATACGGCCCTCCCCCTCCTCCGTGACGGCGCGGGCCAGGCGGCCGTAGTCGGACACGGTGGAGACATCGAAGTAGAGGCCACTCTCCAATTCGTAGCAGTGCTTGTTGGCGATGCTCGTCGCGAACTCGATCATCTGTGGAACGTAGTCAGTTGCGATCGACCACTTCGCGGGCTCGCGGATGTTCAGCGCGCGGATGTCGGCCCAGTAGGCCTCCGTGTAGTGCTTTGCGATCTCCCAGATGGACTGCGCCTGCTGGCGCGCCATCTTCTCCATCTTGTCCTCTCCGGCGTCGGCATCGTCCGTGAGGTGGCCGACATCGGTGATGTTGATGACGTGGGTGAGCTTGTATCCGTTGAAGCTCAGCGCCCGGCCCAGCACGTCTGCAAAGACATAGGCGCGCATGTTGCCGATGTGGGGATAATTGTAGACCGTGGGCCCGCAGGTATAGACCCGTGCCTCACCCGGATGAACCGGCGTGAACTCTTCGAGGCTGCGGGTCAGGCTGTTGTAAAGGCGCAAGTCGGTCATGGAGGGCGGACTTACGCTGCCCCCCTCCGCAGTCAAGCGTAGGCAAGCAGCAGCAGCGCGACGCCGACAGTGATGATCGCGAACCCAGTCGCCTCTCGCGGTGACAGCCACTTGCCCGAAACCCGTCGCGTGACGAGCGCAACGATCGGCATTTCGATCAGTCCCAATGTCCGCACGTTCGCAGCCGGGGTCAGCGAGAAGGCGACGAACCATCCGGCCGAGGCGAACGCTCCCAGCGCTCCTGCGGCAGTGCTCATCCGCCAATGGCGCAGCGAGGCGGTCAGCGGCGCTGCGCCTCGCAGGGCAAACCAGGCAAGCAGCATCACCGATTGCATCGCCAGCGAAATGACCAGCATCAGCAGGCTTCGCATCATGAACGAGCCTTCCGGCAAGCCTTCAATGCCGGCTCGAAAGGCGATGGCCGACAGCCCGAACAGTCCACCGCTGGCAATACCGACGAGGACCGAGCGCACTTCCGTCAGCCTCGCCATGCCATCGCCGGGCCGCAACGAGGACAGCACCACGCCTACCGTCACCAGGACCACCGCCGCCCATCCCAGCGGCGGCAACCTGTCGCCGATCAGCACCAGTCCAAGCAGCGCAACCGTCACCGGTTCCGTCTTGATGTAGGCATAAGCAACGCCGAAGTCGCGACGCGCCATGACTTCCAGCATCAGGGCAGTCGCGCCAATCTGGCTGGCCGCGCCGAGCAGGACCCAGCCCAGAGCGGTCGCTTCCATGGCGGGCGGCCGCTCTCCCGATATGGCGATATACAGCGCAAGGAACGTCGCAGCGAACGGCAGGCCATAGACGAACCGTACTTGAGTGGCGCCGAGAGTGCCGATCTCCTTCGTGAGACCGGACTGCAGGGCATTGCGCATGACCTGCCCGCCCGCCGCCAGCAAGGTGAAGGGCACCCAGAGGTAAGCGCCGCTCACTCCCAGCCGGCGAAGCGAACTTGCTCCCCAAGCGGTACACGCGGACGCTCGAAGTTGTTCACGGGTGCATCGGGATCGCGATGGCCGATGGCGATCCCACAGAACAGGAGTTGCTCTTCTTCGGGCACGCCGATCTCCGCCTTGATCAGGCGGGCGTAGAGCGACATCCACTCCTGCGGACAGCTGTCGAGGCCCTCGCCGCGCAAGAGCAGCATGATCGTCTGCAGCCACATCCCCACGTCCGACCACTGCGGCGAGCCCATGAATCGCTCAAAGTGGCACAGCAGCAGCACAGGCGCACCGAAGGAGACGATGTTCTGCCGCGAGAAGTCATCGCGGCCTTCCTTGTCGGCGCGATCCACTTGCATCGCGCCGTACATGCAAGCACCCAGGTTCTGCAGGCGAGCTAGATGCGTGGGCGAGGCGTTCGGCTCGGAAAAGCTGTACTCGATAGGGTCCTGCGGCGCGCTGGCGAGCATCTTGGCCTGGAGCGCCTTAAGCGGCTCGCCGGTCAGAACTGTCGCGCGCCAAGGCTGAAAGTTGCAGCCGGACGGTGCCATCCGCGCCTGGTCCAGCACTCTGCGGATCGTCTCCAGATCGACCGGAGTGTCCCGGAAGGCCCGGATGGAGCGCCGTGTGGCTACGGCTTCGGCAACGTCCATCAATCCTCCTCGAACAATCCCGCGAGCTGCTCGATCATAGTGCCGCCGAGTTGCTCGACGTCCATGATCGTGACGGCGCGGCGGTAGTAACGCGTCACGTCGTGTCCGATGCCGATGGCAACGAGTTGCACCGGCGACTGGCGCTCGATCCACTCGATCACGCGACGCAAGTGGGCTTCGAGGTACCCGGCGCTGTTCACGCTCAGGGTGGAGTCGTCGACCGGCGCGCCGTCCGAGATGACCATCAGGATGCGGCGGTCCTCCGGGCGGGCGAGCAGGCGCGTATGCGCCCACAGCAGCGCCTCCCCGTCAATGTTCTCCTTGAGGAGACCTTCGCGCATCATCAGGCCCAGGTTCTTGCGAGCTCGCCGCCAAGGCTCGTCGGCCTTCTTGTAGACGATATGGCGCAGATCGTTGAGCCGGCCCGGGTGCTGCGGCTTCCCGCTGGCGAGCCAGGCTTCGCGGCTCTGCCCACCCTTCCATGCGCGCGTGGTGAAGCCGAGGATCTCGACCTTCACGCCGCAGCGCTCCAGCGTTCGAGCAAGGACATCCGCGCTGATGGCTGCAATCGAGATCGGACGTCCGCGCATCGAGCCGGAGTTGTCGATGAGCAGGGTCACCACCGTGTCCTTGAACTCAACGTCGCGCTCGATCTTGTAGGAAAGCGACTGTCCGGGCGAGACGACCACGCGCGCGAGCCGCGCGGCGTCCAGCATGCCCTCTTCCTGATCGAAGTCCCACGACCGGTTCTGCTGCGCCATCAACCGGCGCTGCAGCCGATTTGCCAGCCTCGTGACGATGCCCTGCAGACCCTTCAACTGCGCGTCGAGATAAGCGCGAAGGCGGGTCAGTTCCTCCTCATCGCACAAGTCGTGGGCGGCGGTCACCTCGTCGAAGGACTCGGTGAACACCTGGTAGTCGAAGGTCTCCGGGATGTCAGTCCAGGGGCGGTTCTGACGGACCGGGAGCATGCCCTCCTCGCCCTCGTCGCCTTCCTGGCCTTCTTGCATGTCGTCGGAGGATTCGCCCTCGGCTTCGCTTTCGCCGTCGTCCTGCCCATCGGACGGCTCGGCAGCGACTTCGCTGGGCTGCTGCTCCTCGCCCTTGTCGTCACCGGTCTGCTCTTCCTCGGTCTCCTCGTCGCCGTCCATGTCGTCGGCGTCGTCCGGCTCCTGCGGGAGCTGCTCGGTACGCGTAAGCTCGAGATGCTGGAGCATGTCGAGCGAAAGCGACTGAAACGCCTTCTGGTCGTCCAGCGACTCAGCGAGCGCTTCGAAGTCGCCGCCTGCGCGGTCCTGGATCCACTGGCGCAACATATCGACGCCGCCTTGGGCAGCCTCAGGGATGGGCTGCCCGGTCAGCCGCTCACGCAGCAGAAGCGCAAGGGCGGCTTGCACAGGCACTTCGTCGGCACTGGCTGCGCGAGTGATGGGATCGGCGCCCATCCGCACGCCGAGCGCGGCATCCAGATTGTCGCGCATGCCCGCGAATCGGTTCGAACCCAGCGCCTCATAGCGCACCAGCTCGACCGCATCGTAGCACGCGCGTGCAGCAGGCTCTGCCGGAGCATTGCGCTGGTGCAGGCGCTCGTCGTGGTGGCGCAGCTTCAGCGAGAAGCTATCGGCAAAGCCCCGAGCCTGCATAGCAGCGGCGCGCGGCAGCGAACGGCCAGGCATCGGCACGCGAAAGGTGTTGCCGGAGGAACTGGGCGCCTCGGCGGTCCAGTTCACCTCAACCTCAGGTTCGTGCGCGATGGCGCGGCTGGCGCCAGCGAGGACGGACTTGAAGCGGTCTGCAGGGGTTTCGTCGGACATATTCAGGGAACGCTAGACGCCTACGCATGGTCGCAGCAAGTGTTGTCCTGCGTCCCCTTGCGCCAGCTTCGAGAGCGGGCTGCAAGGGAGTGCCGGCTGCGCCTGTCTGCTCAGATCGACTGCCCCGTCTTGGCCCAGTCTGCCAGGAAGCCTTCGATGCCCTTGTCGGTGAGCACGTGCTTGAACAACGCGCGGATCACCGCCGGGGGCGCCGTCATCACGTCGGCGCCGATCTTGGCGCATTCCAGAACGTGGATGGGGTGGCGGATCGAGGCGGCGAGGATTTCCGTTTCGAAGGCATAGTTATCGTAGACCAGGCGAATATCGCGGATCAGGTCGAGGCCATCGAAGCCGTTGTCGTCATGGCGACCGACGAACGGCGAGATGAAGCTGGCGCCCGCCTTTGCCGCAAGCAGCGCCTGGTTCGCAGAGAAACACAGCGTGACGTTGACCATGGTGCCGTCGCCGGTCAGCTTCTTGCAGGTCTTGAGGCCATCGACGGTGAGCGGCACCTTAATGCAGACGTTGTCGGCGATCTTGCGCAGCACTTCAGCTTCACGCATCATCTCGGCATGGTCGAGCGCGACCACTTCGGCGCTGACGGGACCTTCAACAAGGCCGCAGATTTCCTTGGTGACTTCCATGAAGTCACGCCCGGACTTCGCGATCAGCGAAGGATTGGTGGTGACGCCGTCGAGAAGGCCGGTTTCGGCTAGGTCGGCGATTTCCTTAGTGTCGGCGGTGTCGACGAAGAACTTCATGGCAGCTTCCTGTTGCGCGGTTTGAGTGTCCTATAGGGAGGCCATCGGCAAGCGGCTAGCCCGTCCTCCCCATGGAGCCATCAGTCCCCGAAGGCTCGCCTCAGAAGTGGATCGGTTATCCTGCTGGGGTCATGGCGGATCGCTGCTTCCTCAGCACCAATCTCGTACCAGATCGCATTGTCCGCCTCGAGGGCAAGCGCGTGCGCGGCATCGGCCACATCAACGCCGGCCAGCAGCGTAAGCGCCTGCCCTACGAGCGGATCAGAGGCCACTCGCATCATCTGACCGAGCTGCGGAATCATGGCGTTCACGAGTGCCGGACCCATTTGCGCGCGCAGGTAAGTCGTGGCCGCCGTCGGCTCGCCCGTGACAAGCGCGTAGGCGTTCTCGATGCCGATCGTTCGCACAGTGTCAGCTACCACCGGTGCGGCGGCACGAGCACCGTCCTCGGCAATGATGTTCAAGCGGTGCTGGAGCTGGTCGCGAAACGCGGGCGAGCGCAGCATGCCCTGCATCACCGAGCCGCGCTTGCCGAACAGAACGGGCAAGTTGATCCGCCCCACCGCGCTGTCCCAGAAGCCCTCGGGTGCGGTCAACCGGGCAAAGGCGTTGCGGGTGGATGCCTCCAGAAGCCGGCGCACAACCTCGTCATAGGGAATTGCGCCCATCCCGCCCGTGGTCGCGCAACCCGGCAGCAGCAGGATGCCCGCCAAGGCGGTGCCACCCGTCAAAAAACCGCGGCGCTGCAGTGATATACACGAGACGGCGGCGGACTGATCTTCAAACATGCCCCAATTCCTTCACGAGAGTTTCCCCGAATGCCTATATGCGGGGCGATGTCCAAGTCTGTGGCCCCTGTAGAACGCGTCCGCCTCCTCGTCTTCAATGCCGCGCTGGGCGTGCTCGACTATCGCAAGCCCGAGGGTCTGGCGCTGGAGTACGGGTCGGTTGTCGTCGCCCCGCTCGGCCCGCGTCAGATCCTGGGGATCGTCTGGGAAGCGGAACGCCTGAGTGGAAAGGAAGTGCCTGAGACAAAGCTGCGCCCGGTCCTCGAGGTGCTGCCGGTCCCTCCGCTGTCTGCCGAGTTGCGCCGGCTGATCGAGTGGACGGCCGACTACTATTGCGCGCCGCTGGTCAGTGTCGCCCGAATGGCTCTGTCTAGCAGTGCTGCACTGCGCGGCGGCGGCACCACGACCGAGTACCGCCTGACAGGTGCCGAGCCGGCCCGCCTGACGCCGCAGCGTGCCGCTGCGCTGGACGCCCTTCAGGGGGAGCAAGGCTCGATTCGGGAACTGGCAGAGCTGGCGAGTGTCTCCGAAGGCGTACTGCGCGGCATGGCCGGCGCGGGGCTCCTGGAACCGGTCCTGGTCGACTGCGACCGCCCTTACCCCCCTGCTCTTCCGGATTTCGCGCAACCGCAGCTCAGCGAGGGACAAAAGGAAGCGGCGCGGACATTCGTCGACGCGGTACGGTCGGGCGGCTTCACGCCCTTCCTGCTCGACGGGGTGACCGGATCGGGCAAGACGGAGACCTACTTCGAGGGGGTGGCGGAGGCTCTGCGAGGCGACCGGCAGGTGCTGGTCCTGCTTCCCGAAATCGCTCTGACGGAAAACTTCCTGCGCCGTTTCGAGCAGCGCTTCGGCGTGCCTCCGATCCTGTGGCACTCCTCTTTGAAGGCCAGCGAACGCCGACGGGCCTGGCGCGCCATTGCGCATGGCGAAGCGCAAGTCGTGGTCGGTGCGCGTTCGGCACTGTTCCTGCCATACGCGCGGCTCGGCCTGATCGTGGTGGACGAAGCGCACGAAGTCTCGTTCAAGCAGGACGACGGGGTGCGCTACAATGCGCGCGATGTTGCGGTGATACGCGCGCGCTTTGAACGAGTGCCGGTAATTCTTGCCAGCGCCACTCCGGCGCTCGAATCGATGCAGCTTGCGGAGGCGGGCATTTACAAGCGGGTCGAATTGCCAAATCGGTTCGGAGGCGCGCAGTTGCCGGAGGTCTCGGTCCTCGACTTGCGCACGGAGGCACCGGCGCGTGGCCGCTGGCTGGCGCCCAAGCTGGTCGAGGAAATGCAGGCCCGGCTGGAGCGTGGCGAGCAATCGCTGCTGTTCCTCAATCGGCGTGGCTATGCGCCGCTGACGCTGTGCCGGCACTGCGGCTATCGCTTTCAATGCCCGAACTGCACTGCGTGGCTGGTGGAACACCGCTTCTCCAGCCGCCTCGCCTGCCATCATTGCGGGCATGAAGTGCCAGTGCCCGAGGTCTGTCCGGAGTGCGGGACGCCTGATTGTCTTGTCGCCTGCGGCCCCGGAGTAGAGCGTATCGCAGACGAGGTGGCGGAACTGCTGCCGGACGCCCGGATCGCCGTGGTCACGTCCGACACTCTCAACTCGCGCGAGGCGGTGGCGCGATTCGTCGCCCAAGCCGAGGAAGGAGCGATCGACGTGATCGTCGGTACCCAACTCGTCACCAAGGGCTACCACTTCCCCGAACTGACGCTGGTGGGCGTCGTCGATGCGGACCTGGGGCTGGAGGGCGGCGACTTGCGCGCGGGCGAGCGGACCTACCAGCAGATCGCCCAGGTCGCAGGACGGGCAGGCCGAGGCGCCAAGCCGGGAGAAGTCCTGATCCAGACTCGGCACCCCGAGGCCGCTGTGATCACAGCCTTGGCCTCCGGCGACCGCGATGCTTTCTACGAAGCAGAAACTCAGGCCAGGCGCGAAGCGGGCGCCCCACCTTTCGGCCGCTGGGCAGCGATCATCGTGTCGAGCGAGGACCAGGCGGAAGCGCAGTCCGCCGCCCGTGCGATCGGCGGCACTGCGCCGGGTCATCCGGACATGTTGGTGCTCGGGCCAGCGCCGGCACCGATGGCTCTGCTACGCGGGCGCCACCGCTATCGGCTCCTGATCAACGCGCGGCGCTCGGCCGAACTGCAGCGTTATCTGCAGGAATGGCTGGGTGCGCTTGAATTCCCGCAGGGTGTGCGCGTAGCGATCGATATCGACCCGTACAGCTTCGTGTGATGCAGGCCGCCACGACCCTCCACCGTTAATCTGCCGTGATGCACGCGGGCGCTCAGTCGCCCTTCTCCCGCCGCAACAGCTCTCGCTTGATGTCGAGGCCGTAGGCGTATCCGCCAAGCGATCCGTCGGCACGCACCACCCGGTGGCAAGGGATCAGCACCGCCACGTTGTTGGCGCCGTTGGCCGAGCCCGCCGCGCGTACTGCCCCGGGCTTGCCGATAGCCGCTGCAATTTGAGCATAACTGCGCGTCTCACCCTTGGGAATGCGCTGCAGTTCTTGCCAGACCGCCTCCTGGAAGGCGGTGCCCTGCACGTCAAGGGGAATTGTTCTGGAGCTACCGGGCTGCTCGACCGCTACGATCACTTCCTGCAGCAATTCCTCGAATGCATCGCCGCCTCTGGCCAACTCCGCACGGGGAAAGCGCTGGGCGAGCGCCTCCGGTCCTTCATCAAACGCGAGCCTGCAGACGCCTTTGTCTGTTGCGGCAACCAGCATCGGTCCGAGCGTCGTGGGCACCACTGCCCACCGAATCGTTACGCCCGCACCGCCGTCGCGCCATGCCGAAGGCGCCATGCCGGGCCTCCGGGCATCCGCCTCGTAGAACCGGGAGGGCGCCCCATAGCCCGCCGCGTAGACAGCCTCAGTCACGCTCGCACCTTCCCTCAGAGTCTCATGGGCGCGCTCGAGCTTGAGCGCCCGTGCATAGGCGGCCGGGCTGAGGCCGACCGCTCGCTTGAAAATACGCTGAAAGTGCGTCGGCGAGTAGCCGGTCTGTGCTGCGAGCCGCTCAAGCGTCAGGGCCTCGTCGCGAGTCCGCAACAGGCTCAGGGCCTGCGCCACTGCTGCTTCTTCTCGGGTCACATCGCCTGGAAGACAGCGCTTGCACGCGCGCAAGCCTGCTGCTTCCGCCTCAGCGACCGAAGCATAGAACCGAACGTTCTCCCGCCGGGGATGCCGCGCCGGGCATGACGGCCGGCAGTATACGCCGGTCGAATGAACGCCTGTGACAAAACGCCCGTCGAAGCTGCGGTTGCGCGCCAGCACAGCTCTCCAGGCATCGTCGTCGACTATCATGCGGTTCTCCTCGCTCCCCAAGACCCATCGCTAGTCGCCCCCGTCAGATCCCGCTGTGTCGCGAATGACAAAGAGGCACCGCCCTGCCCCGGCCAGCCAAATGGCTATCTACGCCTATAGATATGATTCGGAGGTATTGCCTCCCGCACCTTGCGGCCAAAGCACTGCGCCCCTCAACCGGCTGGCTTGCCCACGCCCTCACGTGTTCCGTTTCACTTCCTCATAGCCGAAGTGTCCGCACACCGGCGATCTTTCCCCAGCCTCGTCTGGGTAGCTTGCACCATCCAAGAATCGCCGCTATGCGCCGGCCGTCTGGGGGCTTCGGAGCGCGTTTTCGCGCCTTCGCAGGCGCGCCCCGGCGAACCTGATGCAAGGATAGGACACGCGTGGAGAATTCCGGCGGAATCAAGGCCAGTCTGCAGGGGCGTTATGCGTCGGCCCTGTTCGACCTCGCCAGTGAGAACGGCACAGTTACGGCCGTCGAGGGTGATCTCGACCGGATCGGCCAAGCCATTCGCGAGAGCGCCGAATTCGGAGCGCTGATCCGTAACCCGCAAGTGAGCCGTGAGGCGGCTGGCGGCGCGATGAATGCTATTGCGCCCCTCCTGGGCCTCTCGGATCTCACCAAGAACTTCATGGGCGTACTCGCGGCCAACCGCCGCCTTTTCGTTCTGCCCGAGATCATTCGCGCCTTTCACGCGATCGCCGCTGCTCAGCGTGGCGAAGCGACTGCCGAAGTCACGTCCGCTCACCCGCTCAGCGATGGCCAGATCGAAGCGCTGCGCCAGAAGCTGGAAGCGCGCGAGGGCCGCAACGTCAAGATCCGCACCAGCGTCGATCCTGAGCTTCTCGGAGGGCTGGTCGTCACGATCGGCTCCAAGCGCATCGATAGCTCGATCCGCACTCGTCTCAATTCGCTCGCCCAGGCCATGAAGGGCTAAGAAGGAAAACCCGATGGACATCCGCGCCGCAGAAATCTCGAAGGTCATCAAGGACCAGATCGCCAGCTTCGGCACCGAAGCGCAGGTCTCCGAAGTCGGCACCGTGCTTTCGGTGGGTGACGGCATTGCCCGCATCCACGGCCTCGACAACGTCCAGGCCGGCGAGATGGTCGAATTCAACGGCGGCATTCAGGGCATGGCGCTGAACCTCGAGGCTGACAACGTCGGCGTCGTGATCTTCGGCTCGGACGCGTCGATCAAGGAAGGCGACAGCGTCAAGCGTACCGGCACCATCGTGGACGTGCCGGTCGGCAAGGGCCTGCTCGGCCGCGTCGTTGACGCGCTGGGCAACCCGATCGACGGCAAGGGCCCGATCGTGTCGACCGAGCGTCGCCGCGTTGAGACCAAGGCTCCCGGCATCATCCCGCGCAAGTCGGTGCACGAGCCCGTGCAGACCGGCCTCAAGGCAATCGACGCGCTCGTTCCCGTGGGCCGCGGCCAGCGCGAACTGATCATCGGTGACCGTCAGACCGGCAAGTCGGCTGTGGCGATCGATACCTTCATCAACCAGAAGGGTCCGAACTCGGGCACCGACGAGAATAAGAAGCTCTACTGCATCTACGTTGCGGTGGGCCAGAAGCGCTCGACCGTCGCTCAGATCGTGCGCCAGCTCGAAGAGAACGGCGCGATGGAATACTCCATCGTCATCGCCGCGACCGCTTCCGAGCCTGCACCGCTGCAGTACCTCGCGCCCTACACCGGCGCTGCCATGGGTGAGTTCTTCCGCGACAACGGCATGCACGCCGTCATCGTGTTCGACGATCTTTCCAAGCAAGCTGTCGCCTATCGCCAGATGTCGCTGCTGCTGCGTCGTCCTCCGGGCCGCGAAGCTTACCCTGGCGACGTGTTCTACCTTCACAGCCGTCTGCTCGAGCGCGCGGCGAAGATGAACGACGACTTCGGAGCCGGCTCGCTTACCGCGCTGCCGATCATCGAAACGCAGGCAGGCGACGTCTCGGCCTACATCCCGACCAACGTGATCTCGATCACCGACGGCCAGATCTTCCTTGAGACGGGCCTGTTCTACCAGGGCGTGCGTCCGGCCATCAACGTCGGCCTCTCTGTAAGCCGCGTCGGCGGGTCGGCTCAGACGAAGGCGATGAAGAAGGTCGCCGGATCGATCAAGCTGGAGCTGGCGCAGTATCGCGAAATGGCCGCCTTCGCGCAGTTCGGTTCGGATCTCGACGCTTCGACCCAGAAGCTGCTCAACCGTGGTGCGCGTCTGACCGAATTGCTCAAGCAGAAGCAGTTCTCGCCGCTCGCAATGGAAGAGCAGGTCGCCTCGATCTACGCGGGAACCAACGGCTACCTCGACAAGCTGCCAGTCGACAAGGTGACGCAGTACGAGAGCGAAATGCTCAGCTACCTGCACTCCGAGCACCCGGCGGTTCTCGCCGAGATCCGCGACACCGGCAAGTTCGAGGGCGAAACCCCGAAGAAGCTGGCAGCGGCGCTCGAAGCCTTCGGCAAGCAGTTCGCCTGATGAGCTACGCGGTGTTCGCGACCATTCCCCTCAAGCCCGAGCATCTCGACGATGCACGGACGGCGATTGTGGCTATCGTGTCGCAAACGCGGGCGGAAGCGGGCTGCGAACACTTCGAACCCTATCGCGCCGCCGATGGGTCTTCGAACATCTACATCTTCGAACGCTGGGCCGATCGCGCGGCGTTCGATTTTCATCATGCCCAGGATTACACCAAGAATGTCTTCGCTAAGTACGAAGGCTGGCTGCGTGACGATCCCAAGCTGGTGGAAGTGACGGAACTGAAGGACTGACATGGCCAGCCTCAAGGAACTCAAAGGCCGGATCAACTCGGTCAAATCGACCCAGAAGATCACCAAGGCCAAGCAGATGGTCGCTGCTGCGAAGCTGCGCAAGGCGCAGGCGGCGGCGGAATCAGGCCGTCCGTATGCTCAGCGCTTGGCCGAAGTCATGGCTTCGCTGTCGAGCAAGATCACTGTGACTGAAAACAGCCCCAAGCTGCTCGCAGGAACGGGCAGCAACAGCGTCCACTTGCTGGTCGTCGCCAACTCGGACAAGGGCTTGGCGGGCGCGTTCAACTCGAACATCGTCAAAGCCGCGCTCGCAGCGGCTCGCCGGCTCGAGGGCGAAGGCAAGACGGTGCTATTCTACCTCATCGGCCGCAAGGGTCGCGCTGTAATCCGACGCAATTACCCCAAGTCGATCCTCCATATGTTCGACACCACGGACGTGCGTGAGCCCGGCTTCAACGAAGCCGAGAAGATCGCTGACGAGTTGGTGAAGCTCTATGAGGAGGGCCGCTTTGACGTTGCGCACTTGTTCTTCTCGAAGTTCAAGAACGCACTGACTCAGGAGCCCACCGAGCAGCAGATCATTCCGGTCCCTGCACCGAAGGCGGCGGTTGCGAAGAGCGATGCTGTCGTCGAGTATGAGCCTGACGAAGAGGAAATCCTCGCCGCCCTGCTCCCGCGTTATCTCAAGACTCAGATCTTCGGTGCGCTGCTGGAGAACATGGCGTCCGAACAAGGCGCGTCGATGACTGCGATGGACAACGCCACGCGCAACGCCGGCGACCTGATCAAGAAGCTGACGATCCAGTACAACCGCAGCCGTCAGGCCGCGATCACCACCGAGCTGGTCGAAATCATTGCAGGCGCGGAAGCGCTCTAAAGCCACGAAGGCAAGGAAACGAAAATGGCAACCGCACCCGTGCTCAACCAGACCACTACCGGCAAGATCAGCCAGGTCATCGGCGCCGTCGTCGACGTGACCTTCGAAGGCGAGCTGCCGCCGATCCTCACCGCGCTGTCAACCGACAACAACGGCAACAAGCTCGTGCTCGAGGTTGCCCAGCATCTCGGTGAGAACACCGTGCGCTGCATCGCCATGGACGGCACCGACGGCCTAACCCGTGGTCAGAGCGTGACCAACTCCGGCGCGCAGATCTCGGTGCCGGTCGGCCCGAAGACGCTCGGCCGCATCCTCAACGTCGTCGGCGATCCGATCGACGAGCGTGGCCCGGTCGGTTCCGACATGTTCGCGCCGATCCACGCCGAGGCCCCCGCCTTTATCGACCAGTCCACCGAAGCGGCGATCCTGGTCACCGGCATCAAGGTTATCGACTTACTCGCCCCTTACGCCAAGGGCGGCAAGATCGGCCTGTTTGGCGGCGCCGGCGTCGGCAAGACCGTGCTGATCCAGGAGCTGATCAACAACATCGCCAAGGGCCACGGCGGCGTGTCCGTGTTCGCAGGCGTTGGTGAGCGTACCCGCGAGGGCAACGACCTTTACCACGAGTTCCTCGACGCTGGCGTTATCGCCAAGGACGCCGAGGGCAACGCGACCTCGGAAGGCTCCAAGGTGGCACTCGTGTTCGGCCAGATGAACGAGCCCCCGGGCGCCCGCGCTCGCGTTGCCCTCTCGGGTCTGACCATGGCCGAATATTTCCGTGACCAGGAGGGCCAGGACGTGCTCTTCTTCGTCGACAACATCTTCCGCTTCACGCAGGCAGGCGCAGAAGTGTCGGCTCTGCTGGGCCGTATTCCTTCGGCCGTGGGCTACCAGCCGACCCTGTCGACCGACATGGGCCAGCTGCAAGAGCGCATCACCTCGACCAACAAGGGCTCGATCACCTCGGTGCAGGCGATCTACGTTCCCGCGGACGACTTGACCGACCCGGCGCCTGCGACTTCTTTCGCTCACTTGGACGCGACGACCACGCTGAACCGCGCGATTTCGGAGCTGGGCATCTACCCGGCGGTCGACCCGCTCGACTCCACCTCGCGCGTTCTCGAACCGCGCGTTGTCGGCACCGAGCACTACGAGACGGCTCGCCGCGTTCAGGAGACGCTGCAGAAGTACAAGTCGCTGCAGGACATCATCGCGATCTTGGGCATGGACGAGCTTTCCGAAGAGGATAAGCTGACCGTTGCCCGCGCCCGCAAGATCCAGAAGTTCCTCAGCCAACCGTTCCACGTGGCCGAAGTCTTCACCGGCATCCCCGGCAAGTTCGTGCAGATCGAGGACACCGTGAAGTCGTTCAAGGCGGTCGTCGAAGGTGAATACGACCACCTGCCAGAGAACGCCTTCTACATGGTCGGCGGTATCGACGAAGCGGTCGAGAAAGCCAAGAAGCTGGCCGACGAGGCCTGATGACCGACTAGGCTCCTCCCGCTTTGCGGGAGGAGCTCGGGGTGAGTTGCTACAGCGCAGCACCCCCTGCCCAACCTCAGCCCCTCCCGCTCTCGGGAGGGGATAGGAACAAGACAATGGCACTGCATTTCGAACTCGTGACTCCCGCTCGGCTCGTCCGTTCCGAGGAGGTCCACATGGTCGTCATTCCCGGCACTGAGGGCGAAATGGGCGTGCTCCAGGGTCACGCGCCTTTCATGACGACGATCAAGGATGGCCCCCTCAGGGTTTACCGCACCGAGAACGGCGCGCCTGAGGAGATCCAGATCCAAGGCGGTTTCGCTGAAGTTGGCACCGCTGGCCTCACCGTATTGGCTGAGCACGTCGAGGGCTAAGCTTAGGGTTTGCGCTTAGCCGTTGGCGCATGAAAGTCGGGCAACTTACCGGCGATCCATTCCAGAAACTGTGCGATAGCTGGATCCCGGCGTAGCGACGCAACATCAGAACCTCGGCGCGCCAATTCCGCGTTAGCGAAATTCGCATGAAGAGTGCGGTGGCAAATCGGATGGACGGCGACCCTATGCCGGCCGCCGCGGCTTTTTGGAATCGGATGGTGCCATTCCACCGGCCGACCCAGAGGCCTCTCGCAAAGCCAGCAAACCTGAGTTTCAGTTTCGCTCACCTCGTGCAAGATAAGCCTGGATAGCCGTAAAGCGAGACCTGTCGCTGGCAACGCCTTTTGGTATCTGATTGCCTGAAGTGCCTAGGCGCAAGAGCGTCACAGCAAAGGCAGAATAGCACCAGGCTGGTCTTCTTCCCTATCCGATCCATACTACCGAACTGCGGGTTCTTTCGTGGCCCGCGGGCGACTCCGCCCTGCCTGCTCCGACAGTACTCGACGCGTCGCGGATCTATGCCGATCAACCGGGGTAGACGTGATCCCGGAACGCTCTTGCCGCCGCCGCGCCTCCTGCGCCAGTCGTCGAGAGGTGCGTAGTGCAAGCGAAGCCAGCCCATCCATGTCGCATAATCGTAGAAATTGCTTAGCCTTGACGGGTCGGCGTCCCTCTTTGGCACTCTTGGCGCCGCCACGCCTGACAACTGTATGGAGGAACAAGCAGCGGCGTCGTAAATTGCAATGGAGTTCCTGATCGAAAGGCCGCGAAACATGATCGAAGACTGGAAGGCAGGTGACCTCGCATTGTGTGTACGAGGTGGGCGAATTTTGGCGGGTGCACCTGAGAATGAGGACGGCTACCCGGCGACGGGACGCCTCTACACGGTTGAGAGGGTATCTCTCGCGAAGTTCTCGGTTGGCGTGCACACAGCTCTCACGCTGCGCGACGGACCACTCAACCAGAAGGGGAATGGTCCCCAATCCAAATCGGAAGCCGTTTGGCCCGCGGTGCGCTTCTGCAAGATAGCCTCTCTGACCAGGGATGAGCGAGTTCGCTTCATCACCGAACTTGAGGAAACAAGCGCAACGGTAAAGCGGGGCGGTCACGCGCCATCCATGCGGGATTCCCGTCGAGAGACTTAAGCACGAGACTCCCGTGTTCAGGCATGGGAGGGCCGCGCAAGGGCGTTGATTCATTGTGAGTGACCGCGTGGCCGTAGCGCGAGGTAAGACCATGGGCGTGCGGCCCTACAGCCCGGCCGGCATGCTTGCTCTCCAACTCCCCTGAGGTGAGCTACCCGCCCGGCCGTGGGTGGCTCTGCTCGGATGAGGAGGTTGTGGGCGGGACGATATCCTCGACCCGATAGCCCATCAGATCGACGAAGGCATTGATCGTCGGAAACCACTCGTCACGGGCAGCGCAGTAGGCTTCGAACTGGTCATCGCTGGTGGCGATGTTGGATCTACTCAGAACTTCGAGAGCGCTGCGAAAGGTCTCGCGGTCATCTCGTTTCAGCTTCTCGTCCGGCGAGCCGTGCAGGAAGCATGTGCTGGTCTGCTGCAGCAGATCCTGCGCGCTCCCCCACAACAGGCTGACGGCTGCGGAGCGCTGCAGCGACCCGTACTCGGGAGCGAGCGCAGTGTGTATGAGCGTGGCACTCTCAAGAGTGATGTACGCTATCCTCGTCGTTGCATAACGCGCGTCGCGCATCCGAAAGTAGTGCAGAATTGGGTACGAATGATGCGACTCGAGCAAATCGAGAATCTGAGAGCCGATGGGCATCAGCTGGCTCTTGGCCCCCTCACACCCCCCCTCTACCAGGCCTGCCACCAGACGTACCGGCTGACCGCTGCCGTCTGTCATGTGATGAAGAATCTGGGCTAGCGTGTTCCTTCTCACTAGAGCCGAATAAACCGACATGAGGTACGTCAGCGTCAAAGTGAGCACCGAAAAGCCGATCCAAGCCTCCGCAATCATCAGCATTCGATAAGCCGGCGTCTGGGGAGTGATGTCACCCGTACCCAGCGTGGTGAAAGAGTATCCGGAGAAATAGAGCGCCGTGCTAAAGTCGGTTGAAGTGCTCCCACTCGCTGCGCTGATACCGCTGCCCAAGGCTGGCCAGTAGATCAGCGCAAAGCCGAACTGGATCAGCAGGCTCCAGACAATCACGGTTTCGACGATCATCAGCGGCCCTGCATAGGAGAGCAAAGCGTTTCGGCCGCCCTCCTTCGCCGGAGCAACCGCTTTAAGGGTCAGCCACGTAGCGCGGTAGAGGCGCGGCGTCAGGAAGCCGACACTGATGCGAGCGTAGAGAACCGTCAGGAATACGTCAGCAATCGCAATCAGGATGAGAGCCGCGCCGGCGAGCGTCAGCAAGGCGTTCAACGCTCGCCTCCTTGCCGCACGGACTTGCCGAAAAGCATCATACGCAGCCGCCGGCCCGCTGTCGGTCCATGATGATCATCCCCTCGTGATCGGGAAACACCCGCCACAACACTGTGAGCACAGCCGTGCAGGCGGCGTAGCCCGCATCCACCGCTCCTTCATGGTGCGACGAACCTTTCCATTCCACACTTGTTCCCTGGAGCTTTGGCTCACCGCCTCCGGCGAGAGTACCTCCAGGTCATGGTGCGGCGGTGCAGCATGCTTCTCCGGCCCATAAACGCATCAATTTTGTCGCAGAATGTCGCTCCCGCCACTTCTTGTCTTGCGACTGCACAGAAACAGTCTGATACGATCGGCAAGAACGGTCGCGAGGCTCCCTTTGAAATCCGTATATTGTTCCCTCAAGAGGGCACGGTCGCAACGCGGACCGGCTTTTGCCGGTGTGGCGCTGCTATCAGCCGTCTTGCTCTCCGGTTGTGACAGTTCCGGCAATCCACAGACTGGCGGTCGCCCAGCGCCGCAGGTCGGCTATGTTCTGGTGACCACTTCGGCAGTTCCGGAGCCTGTGACGCTTGGCGGCCGAACCGTAGCTTTCGAGACCAGCGAAGTGCGGCCGCAGGTGGCGGGCGTCATCCGTCGTCGTTTGTTCACCGAAGGCAGCTACGTCCGTGCAGGACAGCCGCTTTTTGAGGTAGACCCCAGCCTCTATCGCGCCGCCGTCAACCAAGCGGAGGCGAACCTCGCCAGCGCTCGGGCAAGTGCAGAGGCTGCGATCGCGCGGGCTGAGCGCCTGAAACCTCTTGCCGAGATGGAAGCAGTCGCACAGCAGGAATATGCAGACGCCGCAGCGCAAGCGCGTGTGGCGCGCGCCACCATCGCGCAGAACAATGCCGCGTTGGAAACGGCGCGCGTGAATTTGCGGTTTACAACGGTTCCGGCGCCGATCAGCGGCCATATTGGCCGTGCACTGGTTACAGTGGGCGGTTTGGCGAGCACTGGACAGGAGAGCCCGCTCGCCATCATCCAGCGCACCGATCCGATGTACATAGACATGCAACAGTCTGCTGCGGATCTCGTCGCGATGCGGCGCAAGCTGCGCGACGGCGGACTGGCGGCGGGTAGCACTGCGGCTACGCTGAAGCTGGAAGACGGAAGCGACTATCCGCTGCAGGGTACCGTCAAGTTTTCAGAAGTTACGGTGAACCAGCAGACCGGCACGGTAACGCTGCGCGCGCAGTTCCCCAACCCAAACGGGCTGCTGCTTCCCGGCATGTTCGTGAACGCGGTGTTTACTCAGGCGATCGATCCGAACGCCGTGCTCGTTCCGCAACAAGCCTTGCGGCGCGATTTTGATGGCTCTGCCTATGTCATGCTGGTGGGCAAGGACAACAAGGCCGTCCGCAGGAAGGTCAATGCGACGCGCACATATGGCAGCAGTTGGGTCGTCACCTCCGGATTGAAGAAAAACGAGAAGGTTATCACGCAAGGCCTGAACGGGCTGAAGCAGGGAGCGGGGATCCGGCCCGTATCCGCCAACACACCACAAGATCCGACCAGAGCGCCAGGAGCACCCCGCGCTTCTGGCGCAGGCGCGTCCAAGCAAGGCAACTGATCGCCCGATGTCGAGGATCTTCATTGACCGGCCGATTTTTGCCTGGGTGATTGCGATCATCGTCATGCTCGCTGGCCTCGGCGCGCTGTTGAACCTGCCCAATGAGCAATACCCGGACATCGCGCCGACACAGGTGAACGTCTCCGCCACCTATCCCGGTGCCTCGGCAGAAGCGATCGAGAACAGCGTCACGCAGGTGCTGGAGCAGCAGCTCACCGGGCTCGACGGGTTGCTCTACTTCAGTTCGCAATCCTCAAACCGCGGGCGCGCCTCGATCAGCGTGACTTTCGCCAAGGGTACCGACCCGGACATCGCGCAAGTCCAGGTCCAAAACCAGATCCAGAGCGCGCTCGCCCGCCTCCCTCAGCCGGTGCAAGAGCAAGGCGTCAGGGTCACCAAGTCCAACCCCGACCAGCTTATGCTCGTGGCGATGTACGACGTGACCGACACGCGATCCAACCAGGACGTTTCGGACTACCTGACATCCAATGTTCAGGACCCACTCTCACGGGTTGATGGCGTGGGCGAGGTCAACGTCTTCGGCGCACCGCACGCTATGCGCATCTGGCTCGACCCCCGCAAGCTTGCTGCCGTGCGCCTGATGCCGAGCGATGTCATCAGCGCAGTACGGGCGCAAAACACCGAGATTGCTGCCGGCGAAGTGGGCGGCGTCCCCTCGCCCGAAGAGCAGGCGCTCAACGCCACGGTGACGGCTCAGTCGCGCCTGCAAACGCCGGAACAGTTTCGCGCCATCATCCTCAAGACCGAAACCGACGGCTCGACCGTGACCGTGGGCGATGTCGCGCGCGTGGAGATCGGCGCCGAAAGCTACGCGGTGGTAAGCCGCGTCAACGGCCATCCGGGCGCCGGCATGTCCATCTCCCTCTCTCCGGGCGCCGATGCCCTGCGCACCGCAGAAGCAGTAAAGGCTCGAATGCAGGAGCTGGCCGAGGGCCTGCCCGATGGCATGGAGTACATCTACGGCAACGATTCCACCGAGTTCATCAAGCTCTCGGTATCGGAGGTTCAGGAAGCGCTCCTGGAGGCAATCGTCCTCGTCGTGATCGTCATGTTCATTTTCCTTCAGAGCTGGCGTGCCACCCTGATCCCGACGATCGCGGTACCGGTCGTACTGCTCGGCACCTTCGCAGTTTTCTACGTCGCGGGCTTTTCCATTAACACGCTGACGCTGTTCGGTTTGGTGCTGGCGATCGGCCTTCTGGTGGATGACGCCATTGTCGTGGTGGAAAACGTGCAGCGTTTGCTGGAGGAAAACCCCGGAATGAGCGCGCGCGAGGCGACCATCCTGTCCATGCAAGAACTTCAGGTCGCGCTCGTGGCGATTGCGCTCGTGCTTGTCGCCGTGTTTCTTCCGATGGCATTCTTCGGGGGCTCTACGG
Organism: Novosphingobium kalidii; assembly: GCF_040534015.1. Lineage (NCBI taxonomy): Bacteria > Pseudomonadati > Pseudomonadota > Alphaproteobacteria > Sphingomonadales > Sphingomonadaceae > Novosphingobium > Novosphingobium kalidii. The sequence goes on along the minus strand of NZ_JBEWLY010000023.1, from coordinate 230,264 downwards.
GCGTCATCTACCGCCAGTTCTCGCTCACGATCATCACGGCAATGGTCCTCTCGGTCTTCGTGGCGCTGATCCTGACGCCCGCTCTCACGGCGACGCTGCTCAAACCCACCGGAGAGAAAGCACCTCCCGGAAGGCTGCAGCGGCGTTTCCCCGCAGCTGGCCAGGTGCTCGCGCGCTCAAAGGACACCTTCAATCGCGGGTTTGAGCGGGTTACTGATCGGTATGGCAGGATCGTTCTGCGCACAGTCGAGCGCAAGTGGATCTTTCTGGCAATCTACGCGGCGGTGGTCGCCATGATGGCGATCCTCTTCTTCCGCCTGCCCAACGGCTTCCTTCCGAACGAGGATCAAGGCTCGGTGATGGTGCAGTTCCGTTTGCCTCCGGGCACGGTTCTTAACGGCACTCAGGATGTTCAGCGGGCGGTAGAACGATACTTCCTCACGAATGAGAAGAAGAACGTGCAGAGCATCTTCACCGTCGCGGGCGGCGGCATGGGTGCCAGTGGGCAGAACACAGGCCAAGGCTTCCTCAAGCTCACGAACTGGGAAGAGCGCAAGGGACGCGAGAACGGCGCCAACGCAATCGTCGAGCGTGCGGGAAAATCGCTTTCAGTTTTGCGCGATGCGCAAATCTTCGCCCTTGTGCCAGGTGCTGTGCGAGGACTGGGCGCGTCCGCCGGTTTCTCGCTCGAGTTTCAGAATACGAGCGGAATGAGCCGCGAGAAGTTCACGGAAGCACGTGACCGCCTGCTCGAACTCGCCACGGCAGACCCGCGCCTGACCGGCGTTCGGCTCAGCGACTTACCTGAGGTGTCGACCGTGGACATCGACATGGACACGCGCAGACTTACCGCATTCGGTCTCAACCCCAGCGACGTGAACAGCACCCTGGCGACAGCTTGGGGCGGTTCCTACGTCAACGACTTCGTCGATGCGGGTCGAGTGAAGCGCGTCTACGTACAAGGGGATGCTCCGTTCCGGATGAAGCCGGAGGATCTCGCGCAATGGTATGTCCGCTCGAACAGCGGTGACATGTCTCCTTTTTCCGCATTCGCTCGCGTGGGATGGTCCACGGTGCCGAGCACATCCTCTCGCTTTAACGGCGTTCCCTCTTACCAATTCTCAGGACAGGCCGCGCCGGGAGTCAGCTCCGGCACCGCCATGGACGTGATGGCCGAATTGGCGAGCCAACTACCTGGCACGAGCGTCGCCTGGTCCGGTGCATCCTACCAGGAGCGGCTGAGTTCAGGCCAGGCACCGATCCTGTACGGCTTGTCACTGCTGGTGGTGTTTCTTTGCCTCGCCGCGCTTTACGAGAGCTGGTCAATCCCCGTGGCTGCCATTCTGGTGATCCCGCTCGGCCTTGTTGGCGCTATCTTTGCTGTGACGCTGCGTGGCCTTGAGAACGACGTCTACCTTCAAATCGGCCTGCTCACCACCATGGGCCTCGCTGCCCGAAATGCCATCCTGATGATCGAGTTTGCCGAGCAGGCAGAAAAGCGCGGCAAGCGAGTGATCGACGCCGCGCTTGAGGCAGCGCGCATTCGACTGCGCCCGATCCTGATGACCAGCTTTGCTTTCATCTTTGGCGTCCTTCCGCTCGCGCTCGCGACTGGCCCTGGCGCAAACAGCCGCATCGCAATCGGGACGGCAGTGGTCGGGGGAATGCTGACAGCGACGATCCTGGCTATCTTCTACATTCCGCTGTTCTTCGTCCTCGTACGCCGCAGTGTGCGCGACGGGTTGAACGCGGCGCGCGAGCGACTGCGCCCCCCCTCCCCCACCCAGGACGCCCCACCTGTCGATGGCGAACTCACGTGAGGAGGCTGCGTTTTCCTTCTCGGCTGCTTGCCGGATTATCCGCCTTATCGCTGGGCGCCTGCTCGCTCGCGCCGACTTACGTTACCCCGGCTGCCCCTGTTCCGCCGACCTTACCTGCGGGAGATGCGTACCTGGCGGAGGCTGAAGCCGCCCTCCCCGCAGTTTCCTACGCCGAGATCTTTCGTGACCCCGGCCTCCAGCAACTGATCGCGCAAGCTCTCGAGAACAATCGTGATCTGCAGGTCGCCGCCGCGAACGTCACTGCTGCTCGCGCCTTGGTGCGAGTGGTTCGGGCCGATCAAATCCCGGCAATCGGCGTGACGGGCGGCGGCACCTATGCCGACAATGGGGGCTCAGGAACGATCGCCGGATCGCCGGGGGTAGCTGCATCGGCAAGGCGCGGCTGGGCCTACTCTGCACAAGGGGGCGTCTCCAGTTTCGAGCTGGATTTCTTCGGCAAGTACGCAAACGCCACTGAGGCACAGCGCAACGATGCCCTCGCCAGCGAAGCGGCCGCACGAACGGTGCGCCTGGCTGTTGTCGCGGATCTGGTGCAGGCGTGGGCCACGTACGGTGCAGATCGCGAGTTACTTGCGATTGCCCGCGCCACGGTGACAAACGCCGAGCGCAGCGTCGAGCTGACAAGCGCACGCCTGCGCGGAGGTATCGCGCCGCGCACCGACTTGCGGCAAGCGGAGCAAGTGCTGGAGACCGCCCGAAGCGATGTGGCGGAGCAGACGACGGCCCTGGCGCAAGACGCAAACGCAATCCGCCTGCTGGTTGGATCTAACTTCGACCAGGCATTGCTGCCCGCCGGCGTTGATGATGTTGTGAACTCGCTGGCTCCTCTTGCTGCCGGCACCAGTTCTCAAGTCCTGCTACGGCGGCCTGACGTGGTGCAGGCTGAGTACCAGCTCCGCGCCGCCAATGCCGACATCGGGGTAGCCCGGGCACAGCTGTTTCCCTCCATCACGCTGAACGGCCTGACGGGGTTTGCCAGCGATGCTTTGTCGAGCCTGTTCAGCGGTAGTCACTTCCGCTGGTCTGGCGGCGCCAGTGCTTCCGGGTCGATTTTCAATGCGGGAGGCCGCCAAGCCAATGTGGAGGTCACCAAGGCCCAGCGCGATGCGGCACTCGCCAGCTACGAACGCGCCGTGCAGATCGCGTTTCGCGAGGTGTCCGACGCACTCGCGGACCAAGGCACCTTAAGCGAACGCCTACGCGCCGCGACTGCCGGAACCGACGCTGCCGCAGACACTGCGCGGCTTACCGAGGCGCGCTACCGCTTCGGAGTGGACAGCTTTCTCGCGAGTCTCGACGCGCAGCGAAGCCTCTACGCAGCGCAGCGGGCCTTAATCGCAACGCGGCTGGCCGTGGCGAACAACCGCATCACACTCTACCGTGTCCTCGGCGGCGATCGGGCGACGGCGACCGCGGCTATCCCGCCGCGCGATGCACCGTCGCCATTCTAGGTAGCGCCCCCTGCCGCTTCTTACGAGAAGGTCGGGATTATCTGTGGCAAATCTGATGTTGTCCGAATGCCGGGAGGCGCTGCGCACACCACCGCAACTGCATTCACCGGACGATGCGCAGTCAGCCCCGGGGTAAAGGCGGCATAGTCTTCCTCCGGCACAGGGAAATGCACGTCGACCAGCAAAGGCGTGTCGCCCTCGGTGCGAACACGCCATCCAGAGTCGCGCAAGTTCCAGTCATCTTCGATGTCGGTGGTGACGTACCAGTTCGCCCGGAAGCGAATAACGTCCCGGCCCTTGTGCTTGCACGTGATCGTCGTGCGCATGGCGCCGACCGTGCCCGCTTCGATGGTCCCTGCCGGAATCTCCAGCGTGTTCCTCGCAGCCGAAAGCTCGCCCAGCGCATCGATTTCGTCGATCGGCAATCCGATCGCCTCACCAAGCTGCGACAGCGAGCTGCCGAAATCACCCTTCAAGTGCTCAGCCCTGTGCTGGTCGAAAGGCGCCATGGGCTGGCCGAAACCCATGATCCGGAACAACATGTCCGGGGAGTTGCGGCTTGAGCAATCCGCATACTCCTCAATCGTAAGCAAATCGTGCCGCCGGGCAATCGAGAGCAAAGGGACTACAAACGCTTCGGTGATGAAACCGGGGCTCGAACCGGTGCTGTAGATCGAGCTGTTCCCCGCCTGGCAGGCTTCCTCCACCCGTGCGCGGTTCGCGGGATCCATCATCGCGGGATAGTGGAATTCGCCCCGCGTGGTGACGATGTTCTTCCCGGAGGCGAGGAGATTGCAGACTTCGTCCCAATCGATCCCCTGCCGCATATAGAGTACGCAATCCGCGTCGAGCGCGATCAGGTCCTGAGCAGAGTTGGTGGCTTTGAGACCAATAGGACCGATCCCGCACAGATCACCCGCGTCTTTGCCGGCCTTTGCGTCGGAACTCACGTAGAGTCCAACCAGCTCCATGTCTGGATGCTCGATGACAGCCCGCAGCGCTCGGCTGCCGATATTCCCTGTCGCCCATTGGATTACCCGGTGCTTGCGCCGCTGCGACATCGTGTCTCTCCCTCATTGTACGTATAAAGAAGGCGCCGGAGGACCATGCCCCCGGCGCCTCAGGATCGTCATAAGGGGTGTGCGGCGGAGCGGGCAATACCCGCTTGGTAACGCCGCTCCCGGTTAAAACTTCACGCCCACTTCGGCACCGAAGGTGATTGGCTTGCTCCAGTTCGCGCCGATGCCGAAATTGGAATACTGCACCTGCGTGAGGTAGCGGCTGTTGGTCACGTTGTCGCCGTAAGCGGCGAGGTACCACCGCTCGCTGGGCGCAGTCCATTGTGCCCGCAGCGACATCGTCTCGTAGCCGCCCTGACGGAACTGGATGCCCGATGGGCCGAAGAAGAAGCTCGACGAATAGGACAGATTGCCCGACAGCGCCAGTTCGCCGCCGCCAAGATCAACCGCATAGCGCGCCGCCACGAAGCCGGTGAATTCCGGCGTACGCTGCATCGTCACGTTGTCGAGATCCTGTCCGATGACCGGGAACTGACCTCCAACCGGGGTGTAGATCGGCGCGTTGTTGAAGTTCTTGTAGCGCGCGTGCACCCACGACGCGCCAGCCGAAAGGTCGAGACCTTCGACCGGCCGATACCGCGCCGAACCTTCGAGTCCATAAATCTCCGACTGAGCGGCGTTCACGATTCGAGCGGTTCCGGATTCAAAGATCGAAACCTGCAGGTCCTGGTAATCGTAGTAGAAGCCAGCGCCTTCGAACGAGAGGCCGCGTGTCTCATACTTGAAGCCGACCTCATAAGCGTCGACGCTCTCAGGCCTCACCCGAGTGCAGACATACGGCGGATTCTGGCAAGAGCCGCCCACGTCAAGAACTGCAGCCTTGTAGCCGCGGGTAAACGAAGCGTAGATGCTGGAACGGCTATCAGGCTTGTAGCGAACCACGAGGCGCGGCGTGAGACGGCTATCGTTCGTGAAGTCCACGGCATCAGGATCGCACTCACGCACATACACACGGCCGTTGGTCGAGCTGCAGACCGTTCCGTCCGGCAGCGTAAACGTGAGTGGCTGAAGGAAGCGTGTGTTCCAGTAAGGATCGCTCACCTTGTCATAAGCATATCGTAGACCTGCGGTCACAAACAGCTGCGGTGTGACTTCGTAAGTCGCGTCGGCGAAAGCTGCGTAGCTCTTCACCGTGTTCGCCGACCCGCCAAAACGAATACGCTCGTTCGGGCCACTACCGGCATTGTCGAGGAAAGTAAGGTACTGGTCAGTGTTTTCAAAATAGAAGAGGCCTGCGGTCCACTGCAGTCGTGTTCCGGCCCTAGAGGACAGCAAGAACTCCTGGCTCCAGGTCTCGTTATTGTTCGGCAAGCCGAGTTGGAAGATGTCGGCGCCGGAATAATCGAGATCCTGAGACGCGTTGACCTTCTCGTTCCTGTACTGCGAGTAGGACGTCAACTCCGCGAAACCAAGATCGGCCGTCACCGTGGCCTGCAGTACGTCCGAATTCGAACGGAAGAACTCCGCGACTGATCCGGACGCTATGCGGTTCTTGGCAGTCGTAAATGGGCCCAGGGCGCCACCGAAGGGGGCGCCGAGGCCAATGTCACCGCCTTGATAAGTCGCGGCCAAAAGCGGCGTCGGATCATCGACACTGCTGTGCTTGTAGCGCAGCAGCACCGTGACATCGTCGGTCAGTTCGCCCTTGAGGCTGACCCGGCCCGACCAGTTCTCGAACTCACCCACACGGCGATTGCCATTGCTGATGTCGCGCTGCCAGCCGTCACCACGAGCATAGAGCCCTTCCACGCTGATCGCGACACGATCCGATACGACAATGTTGGCGATGCCTTCCGCCCGCGCCTCGTTGAAGCGGCCATAGCGGATCCGGCCTTCAAAGCTGTCAGCAACGGTGCTCGGCTCGCGAGTGGTGACCAGAATGGCACCGCCGGTGGTGTTCCGGCCGAACAGGGTTCCTTGTGGCCCCTTCAGCACCTGAATTCCCTCGACGCTAATCAGGTCGAAGTCTGCAGCAAGCGGGTTGGGCGAATAGAAGCCGTCGACGTAGATCCCGACGTTTCCACCGCCACCCGAGGTAGTCACCGCCGTGCCGATGCCACGAATTGTGGGCTGGAAAAAGCCACCCGCAAAATCGAACCGCAAAGCTGGCGTGATTTTGCCCACATCGGCCAGATTCTGGACGTTGGCGGTTGTCAGCGCTTCCGCACTAAGGCTGGTGATAGAGATCGGCACGTCAACTTGTGCCTCTGCGCGCCTTTGCGCCGTGACGATGATAACGTCGTTATCCGCCGCTGCGATATCGCTCTGCGCTTGTGCTGGGCTGGCGGCCAAAACAGCCGATCCGACGATTGCCCCGAACGATACGGACGTGCGAAGTCGCTTCGATTCCATGCTGTCCTCCCCTGCTCACTGTTTTTTTATTGCCTCTGAAGGCTATATTCAGCAGTTTTCTGTACAGCTGTCAAATCCGTCTGCAATGTGTGCAGTCTAGCCACGCACTCCCCGATCCGCCGGTATGCCGAAGGACCCTATGGCCCCAGATAACCGATGGTCTCTTGCCGCGGATCGTAAGACTCGGCTTTCCAGCGTACAGAGCCGAATGGCCGCTCCAGCCGGCGAGTCACGCGGCGCCCGCTACTCCTGCGGTTGAAACTGTCCGCCTCAGCCTGGATCTGGAAGTCGGCCTGGCTGTACCGATCCCGCATACGCAGGTAATCGCCCCAGGTGGGGCAGTAGTAGCGCTCCGTCCAAAGCGCGGGATTCTCAACATCTCGGGCGATCGTCCAGTCGAAGCCGCCAATGCGTTTGCGCACGCGCTGCAGCTTCATCATCGTCGCATAGAATTCGCGAGCACGATCCGGATCCACGTCATACTCGACTTCGATGACGATGGGGCCGGAGCGCAGCGTCAGCCCTAGTGCAGCTTCGGGCTCATAACCGATCTCGACAATCGAGGTGTCTCCATCGTCGCTGATGAGCGGCAGGAGAAAGCCGACCAGGGCGGTGGCAGCCGTTGCGATCCCTGAGGCGACGAACGCCGTTGACACGTCGAAAGCACCGGCGAACTCACCCCAAGCCCAGGCTCCGACACCAATGCCCATGGTGATCGCCGACGAGTACAATGAAAGCGCCCGAGCGGCGACCCAGCGTGGGGCCGACAACTGCACACTCACGTTCAGGATCGCCACCGTGAGAATGTTGCAGGCGCCGATCACGAAGAAGGCCGCGCAAGTGAGAAAGAGGTTGTGGCTCAATCCGATCATGACGAGCGCAGCACCGCTGCCCACGGCGAAAATCCGGACCGCCCCTTCGGTCGAGATGCGCCGCTTGATGTCCGAGACAAACAATGCGCCCAATACTGCGCCAACGCCCTGTGAGCCTAGCAGAATGCCGAAAATGGCGGCATCGCCTTGCAGCATGTTTTTTGCAACAAGCGGCGCCAGCGCAACCGCCGTGGCTGTGGTCAGCCCGAAGATGAGAATTCGGGTCAACGCTGTGCGGATGCCGGGCGAATGCAAGGCGTAACGCGCCCCGCCGATCATCGCCCGATCGATCCGCTCGGGAGGGAGCCGAGACGGCGTGTGACGCCTTCTCCACAAGAAGAACGCGAACAACAGCGGCAAATAGAGCAGCGAGGTGAGACCGAAGACTGCCTTTGCACCCGCTGCGAGTACGATTACGCCACCAAGCGCGGGTCCGAAGCTGCGAGCAACGTTGTAGCTGATGGTTCCCAGCGCCACCGCCGCTGGAAGGTTCTCACGCGAGACCTGCTCGGGAATGGAAGCTTGCCACGACGGCGAATACAGAGCGACGCCTGCTCCGATCAGCGAGCAGAACACAAGCAGTACCCACGGGGTAGTAAGGCCGAGGAAGGAAACGGCCGTCAGCACAGCCGCTGCAACCGAGGAGAAGCCCAGACCGGACATGGCGATCTTGCGGCGATCGAACATGTCGGCGATCGCGCCTGCGGGAAGCGTCACGAACATGAGCGGGATCATCAGCGCCGTCTGCACCAGCGCCACCATCGTGGGCGAGTCGCTCAGCCGGGTCATCTCCCAAGCCGCGCCGACCCCCAGGAACAATTGCCCGAAGTTCGAGAGCAGGCTGGCGATCCAGATTTGCCGGAATACCCGTTCACGCAGAGGGGCGAATGCGCCGCCGGATGCCACTTGCTCTCCCGCTGCCATGCCTGCAAACCCTCCTCGGTGGAATGATTTTCCGTCTTCACGGGATAGGTGCCCCCGTCAAGCTCGGGCCTAGGCGCCCGCCTAGAAAAAGCTGGCCGACGCCAAGGCGTTGCCATAGATACTAACCCTTGAAAGCAATCGCGACAGCGATGCCCTGTCGGATTGCATTTTCACTGCCCGGCCCGCATGGCCGTGTTCAAACAGATCATCGCAGGAGATCCGCCGTGGCTGATGCCTATATCATCGATGCCGTCCGCACGCCCCGAGGTATTGGCAAGATGGGCAAGGGTGCGCTCTCGCAAATGCACCCTGAACACCTCGCGGCAACCGTGCTGGTCGCGCTCAAAGATCGGAACAATCTGAACACGGCGGAAGTGGACGATGTCATATGGGGCACGTCCGGCACCATAGGCCTGCAAGGCGGCGATATCGGTCGCATGGCAGCGCTCGACGCTGGCTATGACGTCCGCGCAAGTGGCGTGAGCTTGAACCGCTTCTGCGGCTCGGGTCTGACCGCGACCAATCTGGCGGCTGCCCAGATCATGTCCGGCATGGAGGACCTGGTTGTTGCCGGAGGCTCGGAACAGCTCTCCTACGTCAATCACTTCGGCATGAAGCTGCGCGAGGCCGGGCTGAGCTCGGGTGGCATGGGGGTCGGCAATCCACGGCTTCAGGCCAAGCATCCGCAGACTAACCAAGGCGTTGCAGCCGATGCAATCGCTGCCTTGGAGGGAATCACGCGCGAGGACCTGGAAGAGCTTGGGGCGGAGAGCCAACGCCGGGCTGCGGTCGCACTCCAGGAGGGACGCTTCGCGAAATCCACGATTGCAGTGAAAGACGACGATGGTACCGTCCTCCTTGACCGCGAGGAGTACCCGCGGCCCGAGACCACCAAGGAAAGCCTCGCGCAGCTCAAGCCGGCTTTCGAGATGTTTTACAACATGCCAAGCGAGAAGGACGGCCCGACCTACGCCGAACTCGTCAAGAAGAAGTACCCTGACCTGGATTTCAAGCCCATCCATCACGCAGGGATTTCGTCGGGGGTGGTCGATGGGGCCGCAGCCATTCTGCTGGCATCGAAGGATTACGCCGAAAAGCACGGCCTTAAGCCCAGGGCGCGCATCGTCGCCACCGCCAACGTCGGCGATGACCCGACCCTGATGCTGAATGCCCCGGTTCCGGCCGCGCGGAAGGTGCTTGAAAAAGCAGGGCTGAGCAAAGACGACATTGATGTCTTCGAAATCAACGAGGCTTTCGCCGTCGTCGTCGAGAAGTTCATTCGCGACCTTGATCTTGACCGCGCGAAAGTAAACCCGAACGGCGGCGCGATCGCGCTCGGCCACCCCATCGGCGCCACGGGCGCAATCCTCATTGGGACCGCTCTCGACGAGTTGGAACGGACCGGCGGACGCTACGCCCTGATCACAATGTGCGCCGCAGGCGGCATGGCGCCCGCGGTCATCATCGAGCGAGTATGATGTTGACGGAGGAACGAACGCAGACAGACGTGGGTACGGCGGAAGAGCAGGCTTTAGCCCCGTCGTCCTGCACGGTACCGCCGTCGGAAACGCGCCGACACATAGGATTGCGTTTTACGGTGCTGGCGAGACTGCTGCGGAACAACTTCGATCGCGAAGTGGTCAGCCTGAACGTCACCCGCTCGCAGTGGGCGATGATCGCGGTCGTGTCTCGCGCACCAGGCGCGACTCAACGCACGATCGCAGAAGCGCTCGAAATGTCGGAAGCCAGCGCTGGTCGCTTGATCGACCGACTATGCGCCGAAGGACTGCTTGAGCGCCGTGATCGGGCGGACGACCGCCGGGCACGAGCCGTTTATCTTACGCCTGCGGCCGAACCGTTGCTGGAGAAGCTGGCGTCGATTGCTCGTGCAAGCGAGCAGCGCATGTTCAAGGGATTCTCGGACGAGGATCTCGCTGCGCTAGGCAACTACCTCGACCGCATCTACGATAACGTCAGTCGAGGCTGACCGACCACGCGGCCTCTACGAATCTGGGAGCGCTCCACATCGCGCGAAGCAAAAGAAAGGGCGGCACTTGCGTGCCGCCCTTCGTTCTTTTCAGGACCGTTCGCCCAATTACTTGGCCAAAGCGATTTCCTTCTTGGTGAGCGACGTGGTGACCTTGCCACCCATTTCGCTGATGGTCGAAGCAGGTACAGTTACCAGACGACCATTGAGGATGACCTGCGGGTTGCCTTCGGCGCTGATACGGTAGATCGGCGCGACGCGGTAGCCAGCGCTGCTGTAGAGCATCATGCCGGCGTTAAGGTGAACCGAAGCTTCCTCGGTCACTTCGCGAACGGACTGCGAGGTCTCAGCGAAAGCGGCGGGAACAGAGACAGTCGCAACGGTGGCGACAGCGGCGAGAGCGAAGAACTTGTTCATGGTGTTTACTCCGGCGTAGCGACCGGGGCGATGCCCCGAACTAGGGTGGTTTGTTTTCCTTGCTAACCTAGGTTAGGGATGCAAGCCGCGCAAGTCAATTGCAAATGCTGCAAGTGCGAGATAGGTTTCCTCAACCGCTTGAGAACGCGGCGGTCCTTGGCGCGGCTCCCTTCGCGACCGCACACCAGCCTTTTGCCCGCTACCCCCACAAAGCAGATCATCGTCGACACGATGGGCTGTGCGGTTGATCCGCTCACGGAATGCGAGCAAACCGGCTCGAACGGCCTGCAGCGCTAGCTCGGCCAAGAATCAGTAGGGATGAGCAGGACTATGGCGACTAAGGTGATGCAGGGCGTGCGGGTGCTGGAAGTTGCCCAATTCACGTTCACTCCCGCAGCCGGAGCAGTCCTCGCCGACTGGGGCGCGGACGTCATCAAGATCGAGCATCCGGTGCGCGGCGATACGCAGCGCGGCTTCCTCAACATGGGTGGAGTCAAGCTCGACCCGCTCCGGCACACGCTCATGGAGCATCCCAACCGCGGCAAACGCAGCGTCGGTATCGACCTAGGCACGGCCGAGGGGCAGGAGTTGCTGTATGAGCTTGCCAAGCAGTGCGACGTGTTCCTGACGAACTTTCTCCCGCAGGTGCGCCAGAAAAACAAGTTTGATGTCGAGCACATCCGCGCCGTCAACCCGAACATCATCTACGCCCGCGGCTCGGCTATGGGCAACAAGGGCCCCGAGCGCGAAGTTGGCGGGTTCGACGGCACCGTATTTTGGGCGCGCAGCGGTATTGCCAAAGCGATGACTCCCGATGAGCTTGAAGGCCCACTTTCCCAAGGCATTCCTGCCTTCGGTGATTCCATCGGCGGCATGTTTATCGCAGGGGGCATCTCTGCTGCCCTGTTCCACCGCGAGAAAACCGGTGAGGCCCTTGAAATCGACGTATCGCTGATGAGCACCGCATGGTGGGCTTCGGGCGCGCTGATCTCGCAAGTGATGGAGACCGGAGCTCTCACGGGTAATTCGATGCCGAAGTCGGGCGGTTCGCCGGTGAATCCCTTCATGGGCAACTACCGCTGCTCCGACGGGGGCACGATCAATCTGTGCACGATCAGCCCGACCGGTCATATCCGCAGCCTCTTCGAGCACCTCGGCATCCCGGAAGCGGCGGAAGACCCTCGCTTTTCCGAACCACGCGCCTTGTTTGACAACGCCGAGGCGGCGAGCGCTCTTATGGTCGAAGCGTTCGCCAAGCAGCCCTTCGAATACTGGCGCAAGCACCTGAAGAGCTACAGCGGACAGTGGGCGCCGGTGCAGACATTCCGCGACCTGCTGACAGACGAGCAGGCCATCACCAATGACATGATCATTGAAGTCGAAGGTGCCGACGGCGGCGAACCGCTCAAGCTCGTCCGCGGACCTGTTCAGTTCAATGGCGAGAAGCTTGAAACCACTCGCGCGCCTCAAGCCTCTGAGCACACGGAGATCGTGCTCATGGAAATGGGCGTCGATTGGGACCGCATCGAAGAGCTGAAAGCCAAGGGCGCCATCGCCTGACGACGCGAGGCGCGGGGGTTCCTTTTGCATGAAGCAGGTGATGAAAGGCGTCAGGGTCCTGGAAGTGGCCCAATTCGTCTTCGTCCCTGCTGCGGGCGGCGTGCTGGCGGAGTGGGGTGCAGACGTCATCAAGGTTGAGCATCCCGTCCGCGGCGATGCGCAACGGGGCATGCTCACGATCGCGGGTGTCCATCTCGATCCTGTAGCCAACCCGATGATCGAGCATCCGAACCGCGGCAAACGCTCGATCGGTATCGACATCGCCACGCCGGAAGGCCGCGATCTCGTCTATGAGCTAGCAAAGACCGCCGACGTCTTCATCACCAATTACTTGCCCTCAGTGCGCCAGAAGTTGCAGATCGATGTCGAGCATATCCGTGCTGTTAACGTCGACATTGTCTATGCACGCGGTTCCGGCTTTGGAGACAAAGGGCCGGATCGCGATCGCGGCGGCTTCGACGCGACCGCCTTCTGGATACACTCCGGCGTTGCGCACGCACTCACTCCGCAGGAGTTCGAAGTGCCGCTGACGATGGGCATCGGCGGCATGGGCGATTCGCAAAGCGCCATGCACTTGGCGGGTGGCATCGCCGCAGCGCTGCTGCACCGGGAACGCACCGGCGAAACGAGCGAAGTGGATGTCTCACTGCTCAACAGCGCAATGTGGATGGCCGGGCTGGTGATCCCGCCCTATCTCCACACCGGCAAGATGGCCCGCGTCAGCACCCCCTCGCCCGGCGGCGCAATGGTGAACCCGTTCCTGGGGCACTTCCGGACCGCGGACCAGCGCGTCATCAGCCTCTTCATCATGGTGCCCGGTCCGTACATCCGCGACACCTTCACCCACCTGGGCGTGCCGGAAGCCGCCGACGATCCGCGCTTCAGCGATGCGCGTGCACTGATGGAAAACAGCGTTGCTGCAAGCGAGATCATTGCCGCCGCCTTCGCCACACGGCCGTTTGGCTACTGGCGCGAGCACCTCAAGACGATGAAGGGGCAGTGGGCCGCCGTGCAGAGCCTGCTTGATCTCGGCGACGACCCGCAGGCGAATGCCAACGACGCCTTCATCGAGGTCGCGCCGATCGACGGCTCTGCGCCCATGCGGATCGTCCGCAGCCCCGTTCAGTTCGACCATCAGCCTTTCACCACGCCTCGCGCGCCGCAACCCTCCGAGCATACCGAGATGATCCTGCTGGAACTCGGCCTTGAATGGGATGACATCGAGCGCCTAAAGGCGAACAAAGCCATTGCCTGATCAGGCCAGTATCACGAGGAAAACATCATGAAGCCCGGAACCCGACTGAAGAGTGCCACCTGCGATACTGAAGTGATGGTGATCCGCACCGCCGGCGGCACGATCGAGTGCGGCGGCGCGCCGATGGCCGAAGCCAAGCCGGCCGAAGCTCAGCCACTTGCTGCCGACTTTTCGGCCGGCACGCTGATGGGCAAGCGCTACGTCGATGCAGACAGCAAGTACGAGCTGCTCTGCGTCAAGCCGGGCAAGGGCTCGCTGTCCGTCGACGGCGTCGCCCTTGTCGTGAAGGATGCCAAGCCCCTGCCCGCGTCCGACTGATCCAGCGCTACTTCGCCCACCGGTCCAGCACTTCAAGGCCCACGAACCCACGATGAACATTGCTCTCTTTCTTGAAATGGCCGCTGAGGCTGCGCCCGATCGTGTCGGTCTCGTCTGCGACGGGAAGCGCTGGACTTATGGCGAATTGCTGTCCGCCGCCCGAGGCGCTTTCGAGCTGATCGTCGAGAGCGATGCGCAGTATGTCGCGCTTCTCGACGAGAGCAGCGAAGCAGCGCTGATCGCGGTGTTTGGCGCGGCTCTGGCCGGTGTGCCCTACTGTCCCCTGAACTACCGCTTGCCCGACGCCGATCTTGCCGCGCTGCTCGGCCGCATCGCGCCGGCTCTGGTGATCGGCGACGAAGAGCGCGTGATCCGCATCGCAGGCGATCAGGGGCACACGATCATGCCTCGCGAGGAATTCAGGCTGAAGGTGCAGGAGGTCGTGCCTGCTCAGGAAACGCGCGAGTACGACCCGGGCGAGGGCATCGCCATTCAGCTGTTCACCAGCGGTACGACGGCGGCGCCGAAGGCTGCCATCCTGCGCCACTCCAACTTGCTCGGCTACATCCTCGGCACTGTCGAATTCGCGTCGGCAGACGAAGATGACGCGGCGCTGGTCGTCGTCCCGCCTTACCACATCGCCGGCATCTCCGCCCTGCTCTCCTCGATCTACGCGCAACGCAAAATCGTGATGCTGCCCAACTTCACACCGGAGAACTGGCTCAAGCTGGTGTCGGAAGAACGCATCTCGAATGCCTTCGTCGTGCCCACCATGCTCGCGCGGATCGTCGATGCGATGGAAAAGGGTGCTTCAGCCGAGGTCTCCAGCCTGCGCGCCGTGGCCTATGGTGGCGGCAAGATGCCGATCGAGGTGATCCACAAGGCGCTTCAGCTGTTCCCGACAAGCGGCTTCACCAACGCTTATGGGCTCACCGAAACCAGCTCGACCATTGCCCTGCTCGGACCGGATGAGCATCGCGCCGCCCTCGCGTCCGAAGACGCTAAGGTGCGCGCGCGGCTGACCTCGGTCGGCAAGCCGATCCCCACGGTGGAGATCGAAATCCGCGGGGAGGACGGCAGCGTATTGCCGGTCGGCCAAGCCGGAGAGATCTATGTACGCGGCGAGCAGGTGTCGGGTGAGTACAAGGAGAAGAGTGCGCTCGACGCCGAGGGTTGGTTCCCCACGCGCGACGCGGGCTACATGGACGAGGAAGGCTACCTCTTCCTGTCCGGGCGAGCAGATGACGTGATCGTACGCGGCGGCGAGAACATGTCGCCCGGCGAGATCGAGGACGTGCTGCTCACTCACCCTGCCGTCGCAGACGCCTGCGCCTGCGCCGTACCGTCGATCGAGTGGGGCGAGGCCGTGGGTATCGCAGTCGTCACCCGCGAGGGTCACGGCGAACCGACCGAGGATGAGCTGAAGGAGTTGGTGCGCGGACGGCTCCGATCCAGCCGCGTACCCGAGAAGGTCGCGTTCGTGACCGAACTACCGTACAACGAGATGGGCAAGCTGCTCCGCCGCAAGGTCAAGGAACTCCTTGCCGACTGACGGCACCATCGACGGCCCAGCGATCCCCCTGGCGCGCTGGGCCGACAGACGCCTGAAAGCCCTCGCCTCATTGAGCGGTAGCGACCGCATCGCCGCGCTTGACGGAGCGACACTTGTCGGTGAGCGCGGCTCGAACGGCGACTACCGCATAAACGGGCGAATTTCAGCTGGCGTTGGCGGCAGCCGCCTGATGCCCACACGCGATGGCGGCTGGTTTGCGCTGACTTTGATCCGTGCCGAGGACCGGGAACTGCTGCCTGCGCTCTTCGGTGATGCCGGACTTGATATCGCTGACAACAACGCAATTGCACATGCTGTGGGGCTCCACGAATGTGCCGATCTGGTGGCACGAGGGCGCGACCTCGGACTACCCGTCGCCTCTGCAGACGAAACGCCGGTCTCCCCGCCAGTGGAAGTGCTCGCGCACGGACCGGTGCGAACCCGCGCGCCAGGTCATCGCCTTCTGGTGGTTGACCTTTCCGCTATCTGGGCTGGTCCGCTTGCCGGCCATCTGTTCTGGCTTGCCGGAGCGGAAGTTGTGAAGGTCGAGAGCTTTGCGCGGCCGGATCTCATCCGGCGCGACGACCACGCGACCTTTGATCTCATCAACCAGGGCAAGGCCAGCGTGGTCATAGACTTTGCAAGCAGCGCCCAGAAGGATGCTCTCGTCGCGTTGATCCGTCAGGCCGACGTGGTGATCGAATCCTCCCGACCGCGCGCGCTCAAGCATCTGGGCATTGACGCCAAATCGCTCGTTGGCGAAGTGCCTGGGCTCGTCTGGCTATCCGTCACCGGGCATGGTGCGAGCGGAGAAGCCGCGAACTGGACGGGCATCGGCAATGACTGTGCTGTTGCCGGCGGGCTCAGCCGCGCGCTTGCCGATGTCACGGGCGAGATAGCCTATGTCGGAGATGCGATCGCCGATCCTCTGACGGGAATCACGGGCGCGCTCGAGGGCTGGCGCGCCCTCGTCTCGGGCCGGGCGCAACGGATCGGCCTTGCGATGAGCGCGATTGTTGCCAGTGCTATCGACGAGGAGCGAGCTTACGACGAGGACGCCTTCCTGCAGGAACTGCGCGCCTGGGGCGCCGCCCAAGGGCAGCAATTCCCTAAAGTTCGCAGACGCCCCTTGCTCGCCCGGGTGCGCGATATCGGTGCCGATAACGAGCGTTATCTTTCATGCTGATCTGCGACGCTGACGTACTCGGCCACGGTCGTTGTGACCTGCGCATCCAAGATGGCGTCGTGGCTGCGCTTGGCCGTTTCGCACCGTTTCCGGAGGAGCCGGTGATCGCGGCGTCCGGCGGCGCGCTCCTGCCCGGCCTTCATGACCATCACATCCACCTCGCTGCACTCGCGGCAAGGGCTGCCTCGGTTGCCTGCGGCCCCCCGGATGTTCTTGACGGAGAAGCTCTGCATGAAGCGCTTTTTATGGCGCCGGGCGACGGCTGGATCCGAGGTGTTGGCTACCACGAGAGTGTTCTGGATGCCCTTCCCGACGCAGCGACTCTCGACCGCATGGTTCCGGACCGCCCCGTACGCATCCAGCACCGCTCAGGTCGCATGTGGCTTCTGAACAGCCGCGCCCTCGATCAATTGCTCGCCGCCGGAACGCCGCCGCCGGGGCTTGAGCGCAACGCAGGGCGCTTCACCGGCCGCCTTTTTGAAGAGGACGCATGGTTACAGCGCTCGCTCGGAAGCACACCTCCAGATCTCGGCACAACGAGCGCAGCTCTGGCCCGCTACGGCGTAACTGGCGTGACCGACATGTCACCGCGCAACGATCCCGCGATCGCCAAACACTTCGCCGAGCAGCGGAGCACGGCAGCCTTGCTCCAGCGGTGCGTCCTTGCAGGGAACCTGAGCCTTGCGAATACTTCGGGAGAGGCTTGGCGCCTGGGCCCCGCCAAGCTGCACTTGCATGAGGCGGCATTCCCCGCCTTTGGGGAAGCCGTGGCCTTCATAAAGGCCGCACATCAACAGGACCGGGCAGTGGCAGTTCACTGCGTGAGTGAGGTCGAACTGGTGTTCGCCTTGGCAGCGATCGAAGAGGCCGGGGCAATGCCGGGCGATCGGATAGAACACGTGTCGGTCGCTTCCCCTCAGCTCCTGGAGCAGATGGCGCGGCTCAACCTCCACGCGTGCGTCCAGCCCCGGTTCGTTGCCGAGCGCGGCGATCGCTACCTCCTGGATGTGGAACCGCGGCATCACCCGGACCTGTATCGCCTCGGCTCACTCGCGGCGCGGGGGATACCTCTGGCCGGCGGCAGCGACGCGCCTTACGGCAGCGATGATCCTTGGCTGGCGATGGCCGCAGCGGTGTCACGGCGCACGGCAGCAGGCGCCATCATTGGCCCTGAGGAAGCGCTCGATCCCGAGCAAGCGCTGGCTCTCTATCTCGCAGACCCGCTCGACTTCACGCGCGAGCGCACGATCAAGATCGGTGCCACCGCGGACCTTTGCCTACTCGATCGCCCGTGGGCAGAGGCCCGCCTCCGCCTCACCTCAGATGACGTTGCAGCCACGTTCGTGGCTGGCGAAATCATCCACCAGCGCGTCAACGAGCCCCCAATCCAGAGCAAGCCTGGCGCTGAGCCGACGGCCTGACAGGAACATCAGCGTCGTGCGCTGCCGTCCGATCCGACGCGGCAGGGAAACGCAGCCTCCCGCGCCCGGGATGATCCCCATGGCGAGCTCTGGCAACTGAAACCACGACCGCTGCGTGGCGTAGATACGGTGGGCAAATGCCGCCAGTTCGATCCCAGCACCCACGCAGGCTCCGTCCACGTGCACTTCAAGGCGCTCCGCACATTCCGCGGCAGCATAAGCCGGGAGTGTCAGGGAGCGAATCGCGTGCGCTGTCGCCGGGTCTGCCGTCGTGCCGAACTCGTCGAGATCCGCGCCAAGGCTGAATGCCTTACCCGCACCCTTCAGGCAGATCTGGTGCAAGCTGGCGTCCAGGCTTGCCAGTCCCAGCACAGCCGACAGATCGTCGCGCATCTGCCGGTCGATGGCATTTCCAGAAGCCGCGCGGTCGAGAACGATCTCAAGCAGGTTGTCCCGCCGCTCTGCACGGACGCGACCGGGTGTCGCCGAGATCGACCTTCGAGCTGATTTCCAAGCGGCGTGCTCAGCACTGCCTTGCAGCATCGCATAAGCCATCGATTCGATTGGAAGCGCACAAGCAGGCTCCAGCCCCGCAGTTGACCGCAGCAGTTGCACGAAGGCCCCTGCCGCACGGGGATTCGCAGCGACATTCCGGATGAGCGTGGCGACTTCGAAGGGTGGCTCCATCACCACATCGACTTTCGAGGCGAGCGGATGCGCGCGATTCCCCAAGCCGATCACGGGACATGGAGGCAGCCGCAAGTCGAGGTCCGCCTGCGCAGACTCCAGATCGATCACCGCGAGCGGCCCACCCCAAGAGTCCTCCATTCGTGAAAGGCGGCTCGCGGGAACTGTGAAAGAGGCAAGGTCCATCTTGCTCTCCTCCCTCCGCAGGCAAGCGGTGTCACGCGCTTTTGCTGAACGTGCTTCCAGGGCCGGACTATCGTGGGTGGGCGGCGCTTCAACCCGCGCCCTCACGCGCCCTCTTGAGCTTCCTGTGAGTCGAAGCTAAGCAAGCTAAGGAAAAAACGAATAAGCCTCATTTTCTGTTGACGCTGCCGTCTGCCGGACCGATGCTGCCGGTGTCCGCTGCAAGAACAGAAGAGGCGGAACGGAGGAGATGTTTATGCCGGCTGCGTCGTCAGGCTCGAACAAGGCAAAGATCGCTCGTCGCGTGATCGAAGTGCTCGAATACTTCGATGATGCTCATCGCGAGGCGACAGTTATGGACATCGTGAGGCGGTATAATCGCCCGCAGTCCAGCACATCGGAACTTCTCTCAAGTCTCGTCGAGCTAGGTCTTCTTCACAAGGACCCGTACACGCGCTCCTATCGCCTCACGCCGCGTGCCGCGCTGCTGGGGAGTTGGGGCCAGCCCGAGATGATCCGTGACGGCCGTCTGGTGCGGCTGATGGACCGTCTCGCCGCTCAGACGGGCCTTTCGGTTTCGCTCACCGGAATGGTCGGGCTCGACGCGCAAGTCATCGCCTGGCGTCACGGTTCAAAGGCACCGACGTGTACGCAGGATTTGTTCGGCGGGTGCAAGGAACCGCTGGCCCGCAATACCGCCGGCGTGCTGATGCTTTCGACTGTCGCGGCAGATCGCTGCGAAGGCATGGTCCGCCGGCTCAATGCGGAAGCCGACGCGGCGCACAAGTTCTCGGCCGTGGAGATGATGACCCGGATTGAGAGCTGCCGCGCGCGTTCGTACACGTTCGGGCAGGTTGGCTTTGGCTCGAAAGCGGATTCCCTTTGCGTACTGGTGCCGGACCAGCCGGAAGACCATCCGCTGGTAATCTCACTGGTCTACGGGCGCGATGACAAAGTGAACGCCGAAGGCCTCGTACAAAGCGTAAGCGAAGCCATGCGCGCCTGTTTACCCGATCCGAACAATTCGAACGTCGAACAGTTGCTGAAGCAGAAGACGGCCGCCTGAGGACGACCACTTATACGCCCGAGCCTGCGGCTCGGGCGAACCCGAACCCGCTCAGCTTTTTGCCTTGCCGCCAACGCCCTTCAGGTACCGTTCCATGCCCTTGATGTAATCAGGGTTTAGCATCAGTGCAGAGTTGGCCATTCGCTCCACGTGGCGGCCCATTTCGCGGCCGACTTCGGAGCACATTTCGATCGCGATCTTTGCCGCGCCCATCTGCTCGCCGTTCTGCTTGGCAAGGTGGCGGACGAAGTCCATCACCTCTTCGTCGAATGTCTCGTCCGCATAGACCTGGTGAACGAGGCCCATGGTAAAGGCCATGTCGGCGTCCGCCTTCTTGTTGGCCATGATAAGCCAACGTGCCCAATGTGGGCCGCACAGCCGGGTGAGGCGGGAAACCCCGCTGGATGCCGGGAGAACGCCGAACAGGCCTTCTGGAAAGGCATAACCAGCGCTCTTGGCGGCGAGGCGGAAGTCGCAAGAGAGCGAAAGCTCAAGTCCTCCGCCCACGCACATGGCTTGGTGCGCGACAACGATGGGCTTCTCGATGTGCTCCATCTCGTCCCACAACTGCTGCATGTTGTTCAAGTTGAGGCGGTGGTTCTCGCGGATACCGCGGGCGCTTTTCGAGTTGCCCATGGGCGATACGATCTTCTGATTGCCGGCCTTGAGGTCCGCCCCGGCACTGAAGTACCGGCCAGTCGCCCGGATCAGCATGACCTTCAAGTCCTCGCTATCCCGGAACGTCAGGACAGCGTCCGTCAGCAGATCCATCATCTCGCGTGAGATGGCGTTCAGCTTGTCGGGCCGGTTCAGTGTGCAGACGATGATCGAACCATCGACGATCTCGGTCAGCAGGTGAGGTGCATCTTCGCTCATGTCGGTCTCCTTAACCGCGCGTACGCGGCAGGCCCAGCCCACGCTCGGCAACCATCGAACGGTGCACCTCGCTGGTGCCGCCGTAGATCGTGGTGCCGGCCGCGTGGCGATAGCACTGGTTCAGCAGCGCCGCCGCTCCTGGCCGCTTGGACAGTGAAAGTGGTGCGGTAAGGTCTAGCAGATCACGGCTGTCGCTGAGGAAGACCTCAGACGAGTACATCTTCGCCATCGGACCAAAGGCGTGGTTCGGCTTCTTCTCCACGCTGGCCCACTGCGAGCGGTAAGCCAGCATGTCCGACACCCACAGGTGCGCATACGTGCGTGCGAGACGGCACTGCGTACGCGTCTCTCCAAGAATACCAAGCTCCTCGCACACTTCCTCGGCAGCCTCGATCATGCCGTTGATGGCTTTTGAGAACCCTCCGCCGTGCTCCAGTTCGAGAGCAGCGCTCATCGTCCTCACGCCGCCGTCGATCTCGCCCAGACGCCATGAGTCTGGGATGGTGACGCCGTCATAGAAGGTGATGTTCGTGCGCTCGTCCTGGAACGTGTGGACCGCCTGCACCGTGACGCCCTCGATCTTGAGGGGCACGATGAACATTGTCAGTCCCTTGTGCTTGGGCACGTCGGGATTGGTGCGCGTCAGCATGAGGACGTAGCTCGCAAGGTTCGCGCCGCTGGTCCACATCTTCGTGCCGTCGATCCGCCAAGACCCGTCTTCCAGCTGTGTCGCCTTGCATTGTGCCGCGAACACGTCGGAACCGCAGCTGGGCTCGGAGTAGCCGAGCGAACAGAGCACGTCGCCACCGACGATCTTGGGCAGGACTTCCTGCTTCAGCTCATCGCTGCCGTACTTGTCGATCATCATCGCGACCATCGACGCGACGCCTGCGCCGGGCGTGTTGTAGCCTTGGCGCTCAAGCTCACCCATGGCGGCGATGCGGGCGTAAGGCGAAATCTTGCGGCCGGCCAGATGTTCGGGAAGCCCAGGGAACAGCAGGTTGTTCTCGGCCAGCATCTTGTGGACTTCAGGGACGTAGCCTTCCCACGAGTAGTGGAACTTCGCCTTGGTCTCCTCCGGCACTTTCGCGAAAAGCCCAGCGAGTTCGGCGCAAACCGCACGAGCCTCGTCACCCAGGTCGAAGTCAATGGGAACATCGCCCACATCCGGTAGCGCCGGCTTCTCGTCCGCGTAGAGGCGCCGTCCCGCCTCCTCCAACACAAGCTGCGGATCGCCCATGACCAGCGGCCACGCCTTCGCCCGCAGGTTGAACAGGTGGATGTCGTACTCGACCGAGAGGCCGTACCCGCCAAACGTATGCAGACCCTGAGCAACGGAACGCGCTGCGGCATCGCAGGCGTACCAGTACGCAAGACTGATGCACGGCGCAGCTTCGTCCGAACCTTCGGACAAGTCGTGTATCGCCTTCCAAGCGAGGAACTTGGCGCCATCGACGTCGCACAGCAGATCTGCCAGCGGGTGAGAAATGCCCTGGAAGGTACCGATCAGCTGCCCGAAAGCCTTGCGTTCAGTCGCGTAGACCGACGCCAGCCGCAGCGCCTCACGGCCGATGCCGGACAGGCCGATGGCCATGTACAGCTTCCACTCCTCGAGGGCGGCCTCGAAAGTGGCCGCAGCGCCGGAACCCAGCACTTGCGCGTCCAACTCGCCAAGGTCGATCTCGGCGATCGGTGTGGTAGCGAGGTTCTCCTCCGCCTTGCGGGCACTCTCCGGCACGGTGACGAGGACCACGTCATCGCCTTTGCGGGCGATCACTGCTTGTGCGACTGCCCCGCCTGCGACCCACTGCACCGGCTTTGAAGCCAGATCGTGCATGGCGATGGACACCACGGCCTCACCGGCGATCGCCTGCTCGAGCAGCTCTTCCGCACCGCCAAGCTGGGCCAGCAGGCGTGTCGCCACCAAGGCCTCGGCAATGGGGCCGGAGACGAGGGTGCGCCCCGCCTCTTCCATCAGCAGGGCGGCGTCGAACACGCCGAGCCCCATGCCACCAGCGTCCTCCGGCACACGCATGGCAAAAGCGCCGAGCTCGGCAAGACCCGACCAGAGCGCCGGATCGAAGCCCCCGGTTTCCATCGCCTTGCGCACCCGAATGGTGCTCGAATTCTCATCGAGGAAGCGCGCGAAAGTGTCACGCACCATGCCCTGTTCTTCGGTAAGATCGAAATTCATGAGTGTCGCCGTTCCAGGAGTTATTGTTGTCGTTGGTCGCGAACTAAGTTCGCCCTTGCGGCAACCCTGACCATAGACCGCAACCCGGTTCAATGGCCTTTTAGTGCCATCGCGCGTGCGATCCAGAAGAGGGCCGTGCAGCATCGCCCGCACGATTCGCGGCCGGCTCGATTGGCCCTGCCGCCAGACAGTGATACACAGTCAATCACCCGGCAGCCTTTGCTTGGAGAACCCGTGGCGCGACTGAAGAGCCTGCAGGAAGAACCCGTAGAAGCAAGCCGGGAGTTGCGCGGCTACCGTCGCTGCATCCAAGTGGTTCCCGATCACGGACGCGTGACTGCGCTGCTGGAAGACGACATCCACTCCATGGCCGTTCGCCTCCACCATGACGGACTTCGGGTGAATGAAGTGGAGACATTCCTGGACCGAATGCCTTGGAACACCTGTCCCGGCGCCGCCGCGGTCCTCGTGGATACTTTCAGCGGCAAGCCCTTGGCCGAAGTGACGCTACGCACTGCACGGAAGGCCAATTGCACGCACCTTCATGACCTTGCCGTGATCGCTGCCCAGCACGCGCAAGACTCGGCCGAAACCATCTTTGACATCCGCGTCAGCGACCCTGTCGATGGTTTGCGTATGCTGGAGCTGGACCGGAACGGCAACGCGGTGTTGCAGTGGGTGGAGCAGGACGGACAAATCGTCTCCCCGCCCGAGGTTGCGGGGCGCTCGCTCATGACTCTGCGCGATGCGCTCTCCGCAATGTCGCCTGAGCAATCCCAAGCCGGCCGGCTGCTGCAGTGGGCGGGGCTCGTCGCACATGGACGCACGATCCCCTTGGAACGGCAGAGCGACGCCATGCAGATGCCGGCGAATTGTTACGCCTTCCAGCCCAAGCGAGCGCTTCTGGCCCGGCGCGTGGGCGCGGTCATCGACTTCACGTCAAGCGGGCTTGTCCCGGGAAAGAAGCTGCGGGGAGAGCTCGGCCTGGCCTCCGACTGATCCCTTCGCCGCCCAGCACCACAGTAAAAGCACGGGAGAGAAAACAATGGAAATGAAGGACATGGTGATCATCTCGGTGGACGATCACATCAGTGAGCCGCCGGACATGTTCAAAAATCATCTCTCAGGCGAGGCGCTGGAGACAGCACCCAAGCTGCTGAAGGATGAAAATGGAAAGGACGTGTGGCACTATCAGGGGCAGACTTTCGCCTCTGTTGCCCTCAACGCAGTGGTTGGCCGCCCATTCGAGGAATATGGCATGGAGCCCACCTCGCTGGATCAGCTCCGCGAGGGCGTCTACGACGTGCATGAACGCGTGAAGGACATGGATGTCAACGGCGTCGCCGCATCGCTGAACTTCGGCTCAGTGTTCGACTTCGCTGGCGGCCGACTTCACCGGGTGCCAGACAAGAAGCTCGCTACCACGCATATCAGCGCCTACAACGACTGGCATATCGACGAATGGTGCGGCGCTTATCCCGGGCGCTTCATCCCGTGCGCCATCCTGCCGACCTGGGACATGGCCGCAACCATCGCCGAGTTGAAGCGCGTCAGCGACAAAGGCTGTCACACGATCTCAATCAGCGAGAACCCGACCTGCCAGGGCCTGCCCAGCATCCACAACGCGTACTGGGACCCCTTCTACAAGGCGGTCAACGATCTCGACATGACGATCTGCCTGCACATCGGCGGTGGCAATCCGGCGCCGCATGCCTCGATGGAGACGCCGATCGAAGCATGGATTTCAACCATGCCGATGTCGATCGCCTACGCTGCATCTGACTGGCTGCAGCTGGAAGCGCTCCACACGTTCCCGGACATGCGCATCGCGCTTTCGGAAGGCTCAATCGGCTGGGTGCCCTATTTTACCGAGCGCGCGGACTTCTCGAACTCGCGTCATAAGTATTGGACGAACTCACGGTTCCAGAACCTCAAGCCCAGCGAGATGTTCAAGCGCCACTTCCTGAACTGCTTCATCGACGATGCGTTCGGACTGCAGAACATCCAGTTCATCGGCGAAGATAATATCGCTTATGAATGTGACTATCCGCATTCCGACACTCTGTGGCCGGAAGTGCCAGAGCACCTGTGGCCCACGATCAATCATCTCACCGACGCTCAGATCGACAAGATCACTCATGGCAATGCGATGCGCTGGTTCCGGTTCGACCCGTTCCAGCACTACAGGCGCGAGGAGCTGACGGTCGGCGCGCTGCGTGAGAAGGCGAAGGCCGCGGGCGTGGACACTTCTCCCAAGTCATCTCTCGGTGAACGCCCTCTTGCGGAGGGCGACGTGCGTCCCGTTACGTCGGGTGACATCATGAAGATGTTCATGCGCCACGAGGATGCCGAGCAAAAGCAAGACGCCTGAAGACAGAAAGGCCGCGCCGCTCGGCGCTGCGCGGCCCTTTCCCGAGGCAGCATACAGGAACGCTCAGGTGC
Source organism: Novosphingobium kalidii (assembly GCF_040534015.1). Lineage (NCBI taxonomy): Bacteria > Pseudomonadati > Pseudomonadota > Alphaproteobacteria > Sphingomonadales > Sphingomonadaceae > Novosphingobium > Novosphingobium kalidii. The sequence continues at coordinate 204,601 of NZ_JBEWLY010000023.1, read as the reverse complement.
CGCGCATGTCTCGAATCGCCATTTCCAGCAGCCTCGCGCTGCAATCGAGATACCGGTGCCGGTCCGCGTCGAACGGCAGCCCGGTGAGCTTGGGAAGTCGATTGTCCGTCGCCAGCGTGATGGAGCGTTCGATGCCCGTCATCAACACGGTGGCCATCGATGTCTCGGCCTGACCAGGCTCAGATCCCTGGCACATCTGCCGGACCACCAAGGCAATGAGCGGTCGGGTCGAATCGATACGGTGGTGCATCATTCGCACATCAAGCTGATCAGCCAGGCTATTGCGGAAGTGAAGCAAGCCGGAATGGCGAGCCCAGAAATCGTGGTAAGCGGCGACAAAAGCCGCCGTTCGCTCTGGCAGTTCGGAATCAGGCCAACGCTCTCGAACGAGCGCCATGTAGGCCTCTTCCGCCGTTGCCATGACGGGTTCGAGCACCGCCAGTAGAAGTTCTGTCTGATCCGAGAAGTAGTTGTAGACAGAGGAAATACCAAGCCCCGCTCGCCGTGCCACGCCGCTCAGGCTGAACGGCTCATCCTCGCCTAACTCGATCAGTTCAAGGGCGGCTGCGAGTATCCGCTCACGCGTAATTCGCCCTTTGGGTCCTAGCCGCTGACCGGCCAGATTATGGCTAACAGCCGCGCACGCGCCGCTCACGGCGGCGGCAAGTGCGGGCGGGAAGAAGGGCCTCTCCTCCCGCGCAGTTACCGCCGCCCTGTTCATTACGCTATCAGGCCGCTTCGACTTTGCGGACCGGCCACGCCAGCATCTTCACGTCGGTGTATTCCTCAATTCCCTCGACGCCCCACTCACGACCGACGCCGCTCGCCTTGTAGCCGCCGAAGGGAATGTCGCCGGCGATGCACATGCCATTGTTGACGCTGACCGATCCGGTGCGGATGCGCTTGGCCACGCGGATGGCGCGCTCATGATCGCCCGAGCTGACCCCCCCGGAGAGACCATAGTTGCTCTCATTGGCGATGCGAATTGCATCCTCGTCGTCCTCGAAGGGGATCACCACTAGGACCGGTCCGAAGATCTCTTCCTGGGCGATGCGCATGTCGTTGGTGACATCGACGAAACACGTCGGCTCGATAAACCAACCGTTGCCCTTGTCGGGACGCGTATTGCCGCCCACCAGCAGGGTTGCCCCCTCTTCCTTGCCGATCTCGATGTAGCTCATCACGCGCTCCATCTGCCGCTTGGACACAACGGGACCCATGACATGCTGGGGGTGGCTTACGTCACCCCAGTTGTCGCCGAACTGGCCATAAGCGCCCTTGAGGATTGCCTTGGCTTCCTCGTAGCGGCTCTTGGGCACCAGCAGACGGGACTGGACTGCACAGCCCTGCCCGGCGTGGAAGACGAGCATAGACATGCCCACCTCCATCGCGAAGTTCGGAGCATCGTCGAGCACGATCTTGGCGGACTTGCCGCCAAGTTCGAGAAACACGCGCTTCAGCGTGGCTGCGCCCTGCTCCATGATCCGCTTGCCGACTCCCGTCGACCCGGTGAAAGAGATCAGGTCCACGCGTGGATCGGTGACGAGCATCTCGCCGGCAAGAGCGGGGTCTTCGCCGAATACCACATTGATCACGCCCTTGGGGAAGCCCGCTTCGTTGGCCAGCTCACCGAAGATCGCGCCCATCCCCGGTGTGTTCGGAGCGGGCTTCAGGATGACAGTGCAGCCCGCGAGCAGCGCGGCCACGACCTTGCCGATGTTGACATAGAGTGGCACGTTCCACGGCGTGATCGCCCCCACGACGCCGATCGCTTCACGCACGCCGACGCGCTTGTGAATCGAGCCGAAAGCCTCCTTCTCACCGTAGTCCTTTTCCCACTCCACGCGGGGGAATACCGCGAGGTAGTCGTCCCAGCCATCGAGCGCCATATTGACGTGAGCGCGGAACACGGCGCCCTGCGCCGCCCCGGCTTCATGCACCGCCAGATCCGCCAAGCGGCCGCGGTTCTTCTCGAACAGTTCGCGAAACTTCTTGACGAGTTCGAAGCGCTTCTGCCGGTTCTCGTCCGAGCTCCAGTCCGTATGGTCGAATGCTTCGCGTGCTGCGGCGATCGCAGCCTCGACGTCCTGCTTCGTGGCGTCGGCAGCCTTTCCGACCGCCTCACCCGTCCAAGGGCTGGTAATGTCGTAAGTCTTGCCGCCGGTAGCGGCGCGCAGTTCGCCGTTAATGAAGAGCTTGGCTTCGGGAAGTGTTGTCATGTTCTGGTCCTTGGCGGTTCGCATCGCAGGAGGAAAGCGTTCAGGGCTTGCAGGCGCTTACAGACACGTGCGGCAACTGCACGTCGGCAGGCAGGTCGAGGATGGCGCGGAACACGCCGGTCACGTTTTCGCAATTGGATATAGGACGCGCCCGCAGATCGAGGCCGTTGGCAAGGCAGCTCTTGTGGAACTCCATCGCCGCTGCGGGGTCCCACGCCGGCGGCTCCTTGCCGATCTCGTACATTTGACCCGCCCGCACCGTGGTTACACGGATGCCGCTCTCCTCAAGCTCGCCGCCAAGCGACTGCCCGAAACGCTCCAGACCGGCCTTCGTGCTCTGGTACAGAGACAGCATGGCGAACGGGACGCTTATCGACTCGCTCGTCACGTTGATGATCTGTCCGCCCTTGCCCATCATCGGAATGGCGGAGCGGCAGCAATAGATTGGCCCCGCCAAATTCGTGTTGATGCTGCTGGCGATCTGCTCGTCTGTGGCGTCCACGACCTTGAAGGGTTCGTAAACCGCAGCGTTGTTAATCAGCACGTCGATGCTGGGCTGGCGTTCAGCGATAGCCGCGAAGGCCGCACGAACGGAATCTGGCGAAGCGACATCGCATTCCACGGCGAAGTGCGGCCCGCCGAGTTCGTCCGCCAGTGCCTGCACCTTGGAAAGGGTGCGGCCCAGAAGCACGAGCGTATCGCCTTCCGAAGCAAAACGCCTGGCCAAAGCGCGGCCGAGGCCCACACCTGCGCCGGTGATAACAATTGTCTTGCCCACGGTTCCTCCCGATTGATCTTCCAAGCTCCCGCTGGAGTTGGCACATCATATCGCCAAGGCAAGGCACTGGCTATCGCAACAGCGATAGTTCACCACAGCAAGAGAACGCCGTTCTTTTATCGCCGTTGCGGTTGGCTGAAAACGCTCCTCCGTTTCGGAAGAAGGTCAGGATTTGGATGCTTTGACCTGCACGTCCACGATCAGCCGCGTCAGCCGCTGTGAGGCTATTCGCCAACCCTGAGCCGTGCGCACGTATCGTTCATGGTAATGGCCGAATCCGGTAAGGTCGAAAGCGTCCTTGATGACGCGGTCCTGCATCGCCCAGATCACGTCCGCCGCGTCAGCTCCATCGAACGCCATCTGCGGTGTATGCACCTGATGCGCGGTTTTTGCTCTGGCAAGGCTCTGGCGCACAAAGCCGGCCATGGCCTCGCGCCCCTCGACAACGGAGCCACCGCTCTCTGTCGTGTCGAAGCGGCAATCCTCGGTGAAAAGCTCCTTCCAAGCATCCCACTGTTTGGTGTCCAGCAGGCGGCAATAATCGGCCTTCACGTTGCAGATTGCCAGCCAGTCGGCGAAGTCGGGCATCTCCGTCATCGGCATTCCCTTGCTACGCGGCAGTCTGTTACGCTGCGGCCTCTAGGCGTTCTGTCGCGAGCTTGCGAAGCTCGGCGGTCTTGATCTTGGCGCTTCCGGTGGTCTCGAGATCCTCCTCAGCTACGAACAGTATCCGCCGAGGAACCTTGTAGCTGGCGAGCTTCTCCTTCGCAAAATCGCGAATGGCGGACGCCTCGGGCGAGGCGCCGTCGACCGGCACGATGCACGTCACCACGACTTCGCCGAGCAGTTCGTCGGGCACGCCCACCGTCTGTGACAGTTTCACATCCGGATGCTCGCGGATCACCGCATCGATCTCCAGGGGTGAGACGTTCGCGCCCCCGGTCTTGATGATGTCGTTGAGGCGCCCTTCCCAGTGCAATCGCCCCTGCTCGTCGACAAAGCCGCCATCGGCCGTGCGCAGGAAGCCTTCGGAGTCGAGCGACTCGTCGAGCGGGATGCCGAGGTAGCCGAGCATCAGCGTCGGCCCCTTCACCGCGATCTCGCCCCGCTCACCCACCGGGACGGTTTTGCCCGACAGCGGTTCGACGATCTTGATGGTGGACCCGGCGGTCGGGATGCCGTGCGTGTCGCCGGCGATGTCTTGCGGCGTTCCGGAGGCGAATACCGAGATCAGCGTGAAAGTCTCGGTGTTCCCGTAGGCTTGGCCCGGCTCCAGCCAGGTCGTGCTGACCGTGGGGTGCTGCGCGATCGGCATGCGCTTGTCGACGTAGCGCATCGCCGAGAGATCGACGTCCATGTAGTTCGGCGCGTCCGCGAGTTGCGGCCACTGGTGCGGCCAGGCAAGCGCCATGGAACAGCGCTCCTTCTCCATAAGGTCCAGCGCTTCGGCAGCGTCGAACCAGCGCTGCAGCAACAGCGTCCCGCCGCTTGAAAGCGTCCCCCCTAGAGCCATGGTGAAATTACCCGACCAGAAAAAGCCATTGGCCGACCATGTGCGCGGCGGATGCTCGGGATCGAGCGCGTACCATTTGGCCCAGCGCCAGAGCTGCAGGCACACGCCGCGGTGTGCGCTGAGAATACCCTTTGCCTTGCCGGTCGAGCCGGACGAGAAAAGAAGAATGCCGGGATCAGAGGGCGCAACTGCGTCAGATGCGGCAAGCACCAGCCCATCCGCCACATCCTTGCCGCGAGCGAGGAAAGCGCCCCACCCCTCAATCATGCCGAACGGCTCGTCCTGATCGATGACAGCGGCGTAGCGCAGGAAGGGGAACTTGGTCGAATGCAGCGCGCCGGGCTCTGCATCCTCGGCGGCTGGCTCGAGATCGAGCAGCATCTGCGCGAAGTCCTTCTTCAGGACCCGACGTTCCAGCAGAAGGAACGAAACACCCGAGGCCTTCAGGACCACTTCGAGTTCAGTCGGAGTGAAGAACGTGCTGATCGGGGTGGCCACGCCGCCGGCCAATGCCGCGCCGAAAGCTCCGGCCAGGAACTCGTGCCGGTTGGTCATCAGAATGCCGACCCGCGTGCCTTTGCCAATGCCAAGGGCGACGAGCGATCTGGCGACTTCCATCGCGCGGTCGAGCAAGTCCTGGTAGGTCCAGCGGATCACCTCGCCATCGAGGTGGATTACCGCAGCCTCGCGCGGGCCGTAGCGTTCCGCGATCTCGCGCACCCAGCCGCCGAGCGTGAGAGCGCCAATGCCCTCCTCCTCGGCCAAAGGAATGCCGCGAACTTCCGACATGCCGTCGACGATCTCAGCCAGTTGCGTCATCTTCGTCCCCTTCCCGGTCACTGACAGCGACGGGCAAACCCAGTCGCGGTAGCGACGATCCGCCTCGTAGCCCGCTCTTGATGGCGTAAAGCGTGCGGACGGGCGCGATGCCTCGTCCGCACGCCCGAACTCAGGCGTTCACGTCGACGATGTAGCGGCCCTTGACCTCGCCCGACATGAACTTCTTGGCAGTGTCCACGGCCTCGTCAAGACCGATGGTTTGGGCAATCGTGTCGAGCGCAGCCGGGTCGAGATCCTTGGCGAGACGGTCCCAGGCCTTGAGGCGCTTCGCCTTAGGCGCCATGACGCTGTCGATGCCGAGCAGCGAGACGCCGCGAAGGATGAAGGGCATCACGGTCGCGGTGAGGTCAGGGCCCTGCGCCAAGCCGCACGCGGCAACAGCGCCGCCGTAGCGCGTCTGCGCAATCGCGTTGGCGAGTGTGAAGCTGCCTGCGGCGTCAACCACACCGGCCCAACGCTCCTTCTGCAGGGGCTTGCCCTTTTCTGCATATTCAGCGCGATCAATCACGGTTTCAGCGCCGAGACCCTTCAGATAGCCTTCTTCGCTCATCTTGCCGGTGAGCGCGGCGACACGGAAGCCCAGCTTCTTCAGCAGCACGATAGCAACCGAACCTACGCCGCCGGTGGCTCCGGTGACCAGGATTTCGCCCTGCTCGGGCTTCACGCCTGCATCGACCAGCGCATCGACGCACAGTGCAGCGGTGTAGCCTGCGGTGCCGATCGCCATCGCTTGCGCGGGCGTGAAGGCGCTTGGCAGCGGCACCAGCCACTCACCCTTGAGCCGGGCCTTCTGCGCCAGGCCACCCCAGTGAGCCTCACCCACGCCCCAGCCGTTGAGGACGACGGTATCGCCAGCCTTCCAGTCGGCCGAGCTGCTCTCGGTCACGGTACCGACGAGGTCGATACCCGGAACCATCGGGAACTTGCGTACGACCGGCGAGCTGCCGGTGATCGCAAGGCCATCCTTGAAGTTGAGCGTCGAGTAAGCAACGTCGATGGTGACATCACCTTCAGGCAGTGCACTCTCATCCAGCTGCTGCACGTTAACGGTCTGACCTTCGTCGTTCTTGTCGATCACGATAGCAGAAAACATTGGTCTCTCCTGGCTGGCCGGACGGCACGGTCCGGGCGAAAACACCCGCCGAGCGGGCTATCACAACTATGCGCCCGCACAAGGCGCATGTGGCTTGCTCCGTCAATGCCGCGCTGGACGGTCATCGCCGGAGCGTAACAATTACGCCTCGTCTTGATCCTTCCCCGGCTTCACTCTGGCAACGATCTGCGGGAAAGACTGCGATCGCATCGTGCCGAACAGAGAAAGCCGCAGAACCTCGTCACTAAAGCGCCGACTTAGCTCCAGCCGCTGCTGCGCTGTGACCGCATGCGCCCGCGCAAGAATGGGCCAGAAAAAAACACCAGCGAGATTTACCACCGAAAGCACTTCGACATCGATACCGGGTTCTGCAAGCGGAGTCTTGGCAAACCGCGCGAAGGAACCGGCGTACTCGCGCCAGAACGGGTCTTCCTGCGGATCGGGAGAGGCCAGGACCTGCTGTAGCCAGACGCGGCAGAGGTCCGGGTTTTCCATGGCGAAGTCGCATAGCCGCTCTGTCATGAGGGCCGGATCGACTTCCTCGACCGGCCGCTCGCCGAGTATCTCGGGATCTCCGAAGACCGCGCGGAACAGCTTGTCCGACACCCATTGCACAGTGGCCGCGATCAACCGTTCGCGCGTCTCGAAATGCTGGTAAGCGGTGCCGCGGTTGACCGCGGCCAGGTGTGCGACAGCCGAAAGGCTGACGCCCTCGGGGCCATCCTTTGCCAGCAGGTTGCTCGCCGCCTCCAAGATCGTCTCGCGCGTGGCCGCGGGGTCCCGCACTCTGCGCTTCGCCCTTGAGACTATAGTGGTTGCTGCCGTCATCGCACCAGCATAGCGAATGCAGGACTAGACGACAATGTTGACTATCAGCCGCTGACCTTGGGAAGTGCCGCGACTTCAGCAAGCACGCGCTTGGCGTGCTCCTTCCGGCAAATGAGCAAGTCGGGCAGATAGACGTCCTGCTGGTTGTAGATCAGCGGACTACCGTCAATGCGGGAGCAATGCAGCCCCCACCCCAGCGCAACCGCTACGGGCGCACAGCTATCCCATTCGTACTGACCGCCCGAATGGAGGTAGATATCCGCCTCTCCACGCAAGATCGCCATGGCTTTCGCGCCAGCCGACCCCATCGACACCAACTCGGCACCCAGCGTTCGCGCAATTTCGGTCGCCTCCCGAGCAGGACGCGTGCGACTGACGACCATACGCAGGACATCCGGCGCCGGCGGCACATCGCCGGGCTGGTCAGAGCGCAGCACCTGACCACAACCCGGCAGCGCCACCGCCCCGAGCACGGGCACGCCGTTTACCGCCATGCCGACGTGGACCGCCCAGTCGGCGCGCGCCTCGCCGTACTCGCGCGTGCCATCGACCGGGTCGACGATCCACACCCGGCTGTGGCTCAGGCGCTCGGCGTTGTCCTTTTCCTCCTCTGACAGCAGACCATCGTTCGGCCTCTGCTCCCGAAGAGCGTGGACGAGGAACTGGTTGGCCGTCTGGTCACCTGCCTTGCCCAGTGACTTGCCCTCGAACACGCCGGAAGCCCGGACCTGCAGCAGGATCCTGCCGGCTTGATCTGCGAGGTGCGCGGCGAGATCTCCATCATTTTCCAAGGTCATCAGGCGTCTCCCAGCAGGCGGTCGACGATGAGGTTCGCAGCCTCTTCCGCAGTTATCGCAGTGGTGTCGATGCGGATCTCGGGATCACGCGGCGCTTCATACGGGCTGTCGATACCAGTGAAGTTCTTGAGTTCACCCGAGCGTGCCTTCTTGTAGAGGCCCTTCACGTCACGGCTCTCCGCCACTCGCAGCGGGGTGTCGATGAACACCTCGATGAACTCGCCCTCGGGCAACATGCCGCGCACCATGTCGCGCTCGGCCTGAAAGGGCGAGATGAACGCTGTGATGACGATCAGTCCCGCGTCCGTCATCAGCTTGGCCACTTCGCCTACACGGCGAATGTTCTCGATGCGGTCCGCCTCAGTGAAGCCCAGGTCCTTGTTAAGGCCATGGCGGACGTTATCCCCGTCGAGCAGGAAGGTGTGCCGGTTCATGCGGTACAACTTCTTCTCTACCAAGTTGGCGATGGTCGATTTGCCTGAGCCCGAAAGCCCGGTGAACCACAGCAGCGCGGGCTTCTGGTTTTTGAGATCGGCGCGCTGCTTGCGACCAATGTCGGTCGCCTGCCAGTGCACGTTTTGCGAACGGCGGAGCGAGAAGTTAATCATGCCCGCACCGACCGTGGCGTTGGTCATCTTGTCGATGAGAATGAAGCCGCCCAGCGTGCGGTTATCGTTGTAGGGTTCGAACACGATGGACCTGTCGGTGGTCAGCTCGGCTACGCCAATCGCGTTCAGTTCAAGCGTTTTGGCCGCCATGTGCTCCATGGTGTTCACGTTGACCGTGTACTTCGGCTCCTGCACGGTGGCGGAGACCGTCTGCGTACCAAGCTTCAGCCAGTAGGCTCGCCCCGCGACCATCGCCTCGTCCGCCATCCACACGAACGTGGCCTCGAACTGATCGGCGGTCTGCGGCGGACTATCTGCCGTAGAGATGACCGAGCCGCGCGAGCAGTCGATCTCGTCGGCGAACGTGACAGTGATGGACTGGCCGGCCACAGCCTCTTCCAGATCGCCGTCAAACGCAACGACGCGGGTAATCGTACTGATCTTGCCCGAAGGCAAAACGCGGATCTTATCGCCCGGCTTCACTGCTCCGGTTGCGATCAGGCCCGAGAAACCGCGAAAGTCGAGGTTCGGACGGTTAACCCACTGCACCGGCAGACGGAACGGCTTGTCGGCGTCAACCGAACTCAGCACTTCCACCGTTTCAAGGTGCTCGACGAGCGTCGGCCCCTTGTACCAAGGCGTGTTGGCCGACAGCGTCGTGATATTGTCGCCCTTGAAGCCGGAGATCGGCAGCGCGGTGAAGCTTTCGATTCCAATGCTGCTGGCGAAGTCGCTGTATTCAGCCACGATCGTGTCGAAGATCTCCTGACTGTAGTCCACCAGGTCCATCTTGTTCACGGCGAGCACGATGTTGTGGATGCCGATCAGGTGGCACAAGTACGAGTGGCGCCGCGTCTGCGTCAGCACGCCCTTGCGCGCGTCGATCAGGATCACCGCGAGGTCGGACGTGGAGGCGCCTGTCACCATGTTGCGCGTGTACTGTTCGTGGCCCGGGCAGTCGGCGACGATGAACTTGCGCTTCTCGGTGTTGAAAAACCGGTAGGCGACATCGATGGTGATGCCCTGCTCACGCTCCGCTGCGAGGCCGTCTACCAGCAGCGCGAAGTCGATCTCCTGCCCTTGCGTACCCACCCTTTTGGAATCGGCGTGGAGGGCATCGAGCTGGTCCTCGAAGATCATCTTCGAGTCATAGAGCAGACGACCGATCAGCGTGGACTTGCCGTCATCGACACTGCCACAAGTGATGAAGCGCAGCATCGTTTTGTGCTCGTGCTGCGTCAGGTACGCGTCAATGTCCTCGGCAATCAGCTTGTCGGTGACGTAGACAGCTTCCTTCGTGGTTCCCTCGGTCATCAGAAGTACCCCTGCTGCTTCTTGACTTCCATGCCAGCGCCGCCCGCATCCTTGTCGATCGCTCGACCCTGCCGCTCCGAGGTTGTGGTGAGCAGCGTTTCCTGAATTACGTCGGGAAGAGTCTTGGCTTGGCTTTCGACCGCACCCGTCAGCGGATAGCAGCCCAGCGTACGGAAGCGGATCGAGCGCTCCACCGGTACTTCGCCTGGCTGGAGCGGGAAGCGCTCATCATCGACCATCAGCAACATGCCGTCGCGTTCCACCGTGGGGCGCTTTTCCGCGAAGTACAGCGGCACGATCGGAATGTCGTTGAGGTGAATGTACTGCCAGATGTCGAGCTCGGTCCAATTCGAAATCGGGAAGACGCGGATGGACTCGCCCTTGTTCTTGCGGGCGTTGTAGAGATTCCAGAGCTCGGGCCGCTGGTTCTTCGGATCCCAGCCGTGCGAGGTGGTGCGGAACGAAAAGATGCGCTCCTTGGCGCGGCTCTTCTCCTCGTCGCGACGCGCGCCGCCGAAAGCCGCGTCGAAGCCAAATTTGTCGAGCGCCTGCTTCAGACCTTCTGTCTTCCACATATCAGTGTGGAGCGCACCGTGGTCGAAGGGGTTGATGCCCTTATCCTTCGCTTCCTGGTTCTGGTAGACCAGCAGTTCCATGCCGGACTCTCGGGCCATGCGGTCGCGCAACTCGTACATCGCCTTGAACTTCCACGTGGTATCGACGTGGAGCAGCGGAAACGGCGGCGGCGCAGGATAGAACGCCTTGCGCGCAAGGTGCAGCATCACGGCGCTGTCCTTGCCCACGGAATAGAGCATCACCGGCTTGGATGCTTCTGCAGCGACTTCGCGGATGATGTGGATCGACTCGGCCTCAAGCCGTTCAAGGTGCGTGAGTGTTGTCATAGCCCTCTCCGATTGTCGGGTTTCCACCTCATCGCAGAGGTGACATCGGAGCGAACCTCCCGTATGGGAGGGTATGCCTCTCACAAGCAGAGACGAGACTGACCTCCTGCTTCCGTTGTTCGACGGAGGCCGCGAGAATGCGCCGTTCTCAACCTTGCTCGAACGTCTGCGCCGCAGAACCCGCTCAATATACGTGAGCCTGACTATCCGTTTGAGCGAAACGCCTGACCCTTATGCCTTCTTCGTGGGCCCCGACATCCACAAGCGCGCGCACGAACTGGAACTGCACGACCTTAATCTCACCGACCGCGTTCAATACGATCTCCTGAGACCCGGGCGCGTCTACAGTGGCGACGAGTTCGATGCTCACGATCCGGCGCTACGCGCACGTCGAGCGCGTGACATGCGCAAGCTCGGCCTAGTGGATGAGCGCGTTGTGCGGGTACTCGATGAGGATCTAGCGAGCGCCTGGCTCATCATCGCGAGCGACCGCCCTTGCACCGCCACCGATAGCGCCCTGCTTTCCAGCCTCGCTCCTTACGCGGCCGCTGCGCTGCGCACTTTCATCGCTGCCGAGCGGCAGACGCTGACGGCTATTCTTGATGCGGAAAGCCTGGAACGCACCGGCACTGGCTGGATGATATTCGACAAGTCCGGCCGCCTTCTCACGCTCGCGCCCTCAACTGAGCGCTCGCTGCAACAGATCATTGGCCATGCCCCCCGGTGCGGGCAACCGCTGCGTGAACTTGGCCCCTCAGTGGCCCGCGAGTTGGGCGAAGCAGCTGCGCGCTTCGCAGCCGATCCCGGTGGTGACGACGCCACTATCGTGCTCCATGAGGCAACGCGCATGGAAGCGATCCTGCGCGCAGCACCGTCCTGCGGCCACCTGATGCACGCTCCGGTGATGATCGCCCATTGCCATCAGCCGCGAAAGCCGGAACCACGGCGCATCACCCACCTCGCGCGCCTCTACGACTTACCAATACGCGAAGCCGAACTGGCCATCCTGCTTGCGGACGGCATGTCACTTGCCGAAGCGAGCGGCACTATGGGGCTGACGATTGAAACAACGCGCAACTACTCGAAGCGGCTGTTTGCCAAGATAGGTGTGCGTGGCCAGCCCGAACTCGTAAGCGCCGTCTTCCAGAGTTGCGTCATGCTGGCGTAAAGCAATTTCCTGAAGATGGACTGGAACTCCACGCCCTCTGACCGGCGAAAGGCGGCCTAATTGGCCGGAACTGCTACCGCATCGTCACCGACATCGACCGCCTTCACATCCACGTCGGAATGGGGCTCCTGATATGTCTCGACGGCCGGCAAGTTTTCTTCCCTCATGTTTTCAGGAAGTACGTCGACTTCATCTGGGTCGGAGCAGGCAGCAAGCCCAACCGTGAGCAGAGCCGCGGCCAAGCTGTGTTTCCAGATCATTCTAATAGTCCTTTTGAAACGGCGCCAGCCTGACAGCTAAAGCAGACTACTTGCGGCTACTTTGCACCCTGACAGCGCTGCTGCGAGGCTTGGCTTGCAGCAAAAGCAGCATGCGCGCGCCACACTAGTGGCGCCGCGCTACTGCTCGACAGTTCTTTAGCAGTCGTCGTCAAGCACGCCTGCTTCCGTTGGCGCGTCACACACGTCGTTCTCGTCGTTGTAGTACGTAGCTGCCGCTGCGCCGGCACCAGCGCCGAGCAGCGCCGCACAACCGGAAAGGCTGAAACACACAACGCCCCCAAGGGCCGCGATTTTGATTTTCTTCAACATGTCCATTCTCCTGTTCTCGTGAGATTAGCTAAGACTCTTCAATGCTGGGCCTTCGATCTCATCGGCCTGATGAAGGCAGTGTCGTACTCGCCACACGAAGATCAAATCTCAGCGGTGCTGCGCAGACTTATCCGCCGAGCCTGCTTTCACTCGCCGTCTTCCAGGTCATTGCCGGGCGATCGCCCCAACCTAACCCAGCAGCGCGTGGCTGTATGCAGTTGTCTTGCTGCTCTGTCATGCAGACCGGGTACACTTGACCATCGGCCCGCACTGCAATCGCGCGACCACTCGCCGCTCGCTCAACAACGACAGGCGACTCGGCCTTGTAAGAGGAAGCCTGTGCGATTGCCGACGCAGGACAGACCAGCACAGCGGCGGCCACAATCATAGAAGCTTTGATACTCAAAGTACATTCCTTTCATTCTCCAGCAGATGGGATGTATCGACAACGATATGAATACCGGAACAGTTCCATCCACCAATGGCAGTTTACTACATCTTACGGAATTATCGATGATGTGGGTCAGTACACATGATCTTTTGCGAACCTCATCATTGAAGGTCCATCGAAAGCGCAAGGCATCATCAACATACCGGATCATTCGGCGAATATCATTTTTATCATTTTGCTTTGTTCATGAACCGGGAGCCTCGGTAATCGGCAGCAATCTCCGTCTGGCGTCAGAGGCACTGCTGAACCTCGGCTCTGGCATCTCAAGAGCACCAGACACACGGAGGGACCGAGCACGAACGACTCAGACAGGGATGCCACGACGTCTGTGCCAAGGATGCAACGATCCTAGCGAGACCTCAGCCCCGTGCTCATCCGGTACCTCGCCCCGCCCAACAGGAAGTCAGGACGGGACGCTGTTCGCAAAGGTCACCGGATTACGGCAATACCCGCTTTAGCGCCTGGACAAGCTCTTGCCTGCTGAACGGCTTCGTGAGTTGGGGGACACTTTCAGAAATGCGCTCGTTGGCATTGACGAAGCCTGAGACCAGAAGCACGGGCATTTCCGGCCGCTCGCTTCTGAGCAACTGGATCAACTCGCCACCGGACCGCCCCGGCATGATGTAGTCCGTCACCACAGCATCGATGGCAGTGTCCTGCTGCAAGATCTCCAATGCTTGATCGACGCTCTCCGCTTCAACCACGTCCTGGCCAACATCCCTGCACATCTCGGCGGTGGCGCGACGCACCGGCTCCTCATCGTCCACCAGGAGAATGCGGCGGGAAGGCAGGTCGACGTTCGCCACGCCGGTGCTGTCATCAGGGGCAGCTCCCGCGCTACAGGGAAGCACGATCGTCGCGGTGGTGCCTTTGCCAAGCTCACTTACCAACTGAAGCGCGCCTCCAGATTGTGCAGCGAAGCCATGCACCATCGACAACCCCAGTCCAGTGCCCCTCTCCGGCGGCTTGGTCGTGAAAAATGGGTCGACGGCTTGCTTGCACGTGGCTGCGTCCATCCCGACACCCGCATCCGTCACACTCACGAACACATAGTCACCGGCTGCAAGAAGGGAGTTCTGATCGCAGGACATCTGATCCGCGCGGATGCGAAGAGCGCCACCTTCCGGCATGGCATCTCGCGCGTTGATAATGAGGTTCAGGATCGCGAGTTCCAATTGTCCGCGATCGGCGAGTGCAGGACACAAGTGAGGCGCAAATTCCGTTTCCAGCTCGATTGCAGACGTGAGTGACCGCTCTATGAGATCCGCCATGCCGCTGAGGAGGTCTTCCAGATCTACCCCCTCCGCGGCGAGCGATTGCCTGCGCGAGAATGACAACAGGCGGCTGACAAGCGCTTTGGCGCGCTCCGCGCTGATCAAGGCGGCTTCGACGTAGCGCAGCGTACGTTCGTCGCTCGCTCGCCGCCGGATCAGGTCGAGCCCCCCAACGATGGGCGTCAGCAGGTTGTTGAAGTCATGAGCCACACCGCCGGTGAGGCGGCCGAGCGCTTCCATTCGCTGTCTTTGCAGCTCCGAAGCTTCGCGCAAGCGATCCTGCTTGAGTTCGGCGGCCAACAATCGCGCGAGCAGCACCAGCAGAAGAATGCTCACCATCGCAGCTGCGCCAAGAAGAAGAATGGCGTTTCGCAGCGGCGCCGAAAAGGCGTTGGCCGGAGTGGTGACGCGCACCTTCCATGAAGTGCCCGCCACTGGCGCCCAGCTCTCGACCGGCGGCGGGCTGTTCTTCCGCATTGCGCTGCCCGCCGCCGTGACGGCGTGACCCGATCCGTCTATCGCAGAAGCAGTCCAACCCTCAGGAAGGGGGCCAAACTCCAGCAGCCTGCTAAGGCGATCGGCGGGCACAACCGCGGACACCACATACCGAACTTGGCCATCTTTGATAACCGGTGCTCGCACGGCAAATGCGAGCCTTCCTTGAGGGCCCCGCGCCACGTCTCCTACTTGAGGGCGGCCACTCGCAACAGCGCGGACAAAGCTTTCCTTCTCGACAACTTGCCCCTGCCGCGTTCCCGCGATCGGATCAGGAACATCGATAAGCCTCTCTCCGTCGGCATCCGCGGCGGATACAACGCGCCAATCCTCTTCGCTGGCGACGATGCGCGATGCAAGTAGGCTGAAGCGCTGCCAGTCCACCCGAGGCCCGTCGAAGGCGGGGGATTGCGCGATCATCTCGACTGCCTTGATGTTGCTTTGCAACTTAACGGCCAGGAGCGCCGCAGCAAAGCGCGCGTCAACTTGTGCTTGCCGCTCGACCGCGCGGCGCTCGTTCCTGAGAGTGATGGCGCCGAATGTGCCTCCGAGCGCGACAACCGGTAGCAAGCCCGCGATGATGAGAAGGGAAATGGAACGTCTCATCATTGCCCCGACTTGAGAGGCCCGAAGTAGGCGCTTCTCGAGTCTCTATCAGCCAATCTTTTCGTTGATGTAAACAGGTCGAGGGAGCAATGTGAGTAAGTTCACGGAAGATGAGCTGCCTCAACCGGGTAGCATTCCGCGGAGCTGCGCCAAAGAAGCAGGGCTTCTGCTAGCTCAGCCGCCTGTAGTTCAGGCGCTGCCAAGATACCCGTTAGCTGACGGCCCGGACTCCCGAAGTGGGGAGCCCGGACACTCGCTGCTCAGTCCTCTGCTTCTTCAGCCTCTTCCTTGGTCTTGTGATTGACGCCTTCCTCTTCTGCGGGCGGCGAGTAGACCGTGAACAACTTCAGCGGCTCATCGCCCTTATTGATAATGTTGTGCTTTGCGCCTTTGGGAATGACAATCATGTGGTTGGGCGTAACCTTGGAACGGCTTCCGTCTACGACCGCCTGACCCTCTCCGGCGACGAAAAACGTCGTCTGATCTGCGTCGTGCGTCTCCTCGCCGATATCGTCACCGGGCTCGATGCTCATGAGAACGATTTGGCAGTTCTCGTCGTAATAGACCTCTTTCTGGAAATTCTTGTTCTTGGTGGCTAGCTCAATCATGTCTCTATTGAAGATGGCCATGCTCTGATCCTGAAGAAAAGGGGTGGGTAGAGAGTTCGCTGTAACCATGTGCGGTCGGTATCGTTCAACACCTCAGGAAAGCAGAGGCTCCCAGCCGGTTAGAATAGTCAGCCGAAAGCACGCGTTGGGCCTTCGAACACACCGTTGGCCCAGGGCGTGCAACATCTTTGCCAGAGCTCAGCCAGTACCCCGACTCGCAATGTCGACCAGCGGCAAGCTTTCCTGGAGACTACGCCTTTAGAATGATCCCAGCTTGACACAGCATGCACCGACCATCCTCCAAAAGACCGGAAATTGGCGGTTAATGCCGCGTTCACGGCTTTTCGAACCGAATGTTTTCAGCCCATTAGGAGTACTTGGCGCGTCATTAGACATACGCTATTTTACATATCACAAGGCAAATATCCCGGGTCGCAAGGCAAGAGCACAAGTCAGTGCGCAAGTGGCGCTGATCTGCAACAGCAGACAGGCCGTAAATAGGGGATGCCAGATGATCGGATCGACGGATATCGTTTTGCTTTGCCGTAATACCATAGTTCGTGAGGGGCTAAGGCGGATACTCAGCAGCGAAGATTTCAACGTAGTGTTGTCTACACACGAGATCGCAGAACTAACCGCTCTCGATGTCGTGCTTCAAAAGGCGATAGTCCTGATCGACTCCAGTTCCGAGGAAGCGGAGACTGAGGCGCTGAGCATCGTCCGGAAGCGTTATCCGTCCTGCTACCCTGTCATCCTGGCGGACCATTTCAACTATCAAGCGATGGTCGCGGCTCTTCGCAACGGAGCGCGCGGCTACATCGTGAAGGAGATTTGTTGCGAGCCACTGGTCAGCACTTTGCAGCTTGTGGCGTTGGGAGAAAAAGTGCTGCCGTCGCAGCTGGCAGACGAATTGCAGCTGCGGCCTGCTTCAGTCGCGCAGAGCGGCGAAGGTGCCGTTACCGCGACCAATCTGTCAGATCGGGAGCTGGAGATCCTTGAATGGCTCGTCATGGGGTGCCCGAACAAGGTGATATCGCGCCACATGGAAATCAGCGAGGCGACGGTTAAAGTCCACGTTAAGGCCGTGCTGCGCAAGTTGAGCGTCAAGAACCGCACACAGGCGGCGATCTGGGCAGCCAACCATGGCCTGCGCGCGCGCGATATGGATGATGCGGGCGACTTCGAGGCGAACTACTTCGCCGCCCAGCCGGTGACAGACCTTTCACGCGCCGTCCCGGCCATCGCCTAAGGCGAACCGAAAAAGCAAAGACCATGGTCACGATGGTCAACCGCTGCCTCGGGAAAGCCGTGGCCGCCGCAAGGCTCTTGCGCCACCCTGGTAAAGCTGATCGCGTTCGGTTGGTCGCAATCGGGCATCTGCTCTCCGGCAATTTCCTGAGTGCTGCGCTGATGCTGGTCAGCATCGCAATAGCAGCGCGCGTACTGGAGCCTGAACGCTACGGGATCATGGTCATGGTCCTGTCGTTCAGTAGACTGGTGGAACGGGTCCTGCGCTTCGAATCCTGGCAGGCGCTGATCCGTTTCGCTGCGCAGGAGGAGCAGGAGAGCAATCCTGAGCGCCAGTCGCGCCTCTATGCCTACGGCCTGCTTCTCGACGCGGGCGCTGCCGCACTGGCCGCCTTCACCTCGGTGGCTCTGGCGCTGGTTGGGCAAGCCATCGTCGGCATCGAGCCGCAACACGTCGAACTGGTGGCAATCTACGCCGCTGCCTTGCTGCTGAACCTTGGTGGTGTGCCAACGGCAGCGCTACGGCTCGCCGGCAGGTTCAGACTTCTCGCTTATGCTCAGCTCGTGGCGAATGTCCTGCGTATCCTCCTGGCGGCACTCTGCGCATGGGCAGGCGCGGGGCTGCTCGGGTTCATGGTGGCATGGACCGTGGCGCAAATTTGCGGATCGCTGATCATATTTGCATTGGGGATGCGCGCGCTGGCCTCCAGCAGAATTCCCTCTCCTTTCAAGGCGGGAATACGTGGGCTGCACCGTGATTTTCCCGGGTTCCTCAGCTTCGCCTGCTCGACCAACCTGTCTTTGACGCTACGTGTCATCACCACCGAAGCAGACTCGCTTTTCGTCGGCACTGTGGCAGGGGCGCCCGCGGCAGCTATCTACCATTTGGCCAAGCGGATCGCGAAAGTTGCCATGCAGGTCGCCGCGCAAGTTCAAGCTGTCATCTATCCGGATGTCGCGCGAATGTGGGCGCGCGGGAATGTCGCAGGATTTCGACGCGCCACCTTGAACGTGCAAGTGGCATTAGGCGTGCTGGGCGTATTGATGCTCGCGGCTGCCGCAATCATCGCGCCATTTATCCTGCGCATCGGACCTGGCGAGTCCTACATGAGCACATATCCCCTTCTGCTTGCACAGCTCGTTGCCGTCATCCTCACCTTGTATGCCGCGCCGTCGCGGTCGGCACTTCTGGCGATGAACGACAGCTGGCATGTGCTGAAGGTTTCGCTCGTCGGCACGACGATCTTCACGGTCATCGCTCTACTGACCGTACCGCGCTTCGGCGCCATCGGAGCCAACATTGCCCATGTCGCACTGGGTGCTTGCATAGCGGTCGCTCTTGAAGTGCGTCTGTTAGCACGCCTTCGGGAGCACCAGGCCGGAGCGCAGCATCCGACAGTCGAGCCCCTACGCTCGTAACGGATCTGAAGCGAGTTCCGCCGTTTTCCAGGCCTCACCACCCCTTTGGCGAGTCGTCGTTACCGGCAAGAAGCTGCGCGACGATCTGAGTGCGGTTCGTTACTCCACTTTGGGCCATGATGGCGCGGATGTGCACCTTCACCGTGCTTTCGCTGATAGCGAGCCGCGCTGCGATCGCCTTGTTGGAGAGGCCGTATGCAAGTAGCTGAAGCACCTGCCGCTGCCGTTGTGTAAGGACGGCGCCTCTCTTTCCCAGAACACCCGACGAGGCATCGTCAGTGCCAACTGCGCAGGCGGATCCGCCGCCCCCCCGAGTCAGTGATGCAAGCAGTTCGCGCGGGATCACAGCCGTGCCGTGACGAGCGAGCCGGATGGCAAGGGCGATCGCCTCTCCATCCGCCGACGTGGGAAGGACTACGCTGGCGCCTGCGGCAAGCACTCGGATAAGCGGCTCGACATCGTTCATGTCCACGAGCGTGATCAACGCCGCGCCCGGCCATCGACGCGCGGCGGCGTTGAGGCTTGTTTCCAGAGCGATTGCGTGCGGATCAGCGGACGAGAAGATGACCGCATGGGGCGGACAATCGCCAGTGTACCCGCCAACGGCGTGCGTGGTCAGGATAGTGCCGTCCACCACGCCCTCTAGAGCAGCAGCAGTGCAGGATCTGTTGACCGCATTTGCCTCGACGATCAGGACCCGGATCAGTGGAACCCCAGCGCCATCGCCAGGACTGTCAGCCGATAACCGCAAGGTCATTGAGTTGCACGACGATAGAAGGCGCGAAGCCGATCCTGCAGCAACTGCAGCCAGCCGCGCCGAAGCTGCTCCCCATCCGAGTAGTAGCTCGCGGCTCCCATATAATAATCGACAGCCCCACCATAGCGGCGACGTGCATGCTCCCGGTAATCGACCTGGTTTATCACTGCGCCGACAGCGCCGTTCTGCAGCATCTGCATGGCCGCGTTCATTTGCCCTACAGTGGTGCCTCCCCAGCGCACGACAATCAGTGTCGCGTCGGCGACGCTTGAGAGTGTGCGGGCGTCGTGCACCGCCAGAACCGCTGGTGCATTGATGACCACCAAATCGAACTGCTCGCGCAAGTCATTGAGCAGGCGGTTTATCTGGGAGGCTCTGATGAGAGCGGCGGGATCAGGCACCCGCACTGGAGTGCTGAGTACCACGGGAAGGTGCACCGGCCCCTCGCCGTCTGGTACTGCATCGGCGGAGTGAGGTGCCGGCAGCAGGTCTCGCAACTCGGACTTACCCGTCAGATAATCGAGCAGGCTGGGGCCATCGCTGTTGCTCTGGATCGAGCGCAGCACGCCCGCCCCGGTGCGCCGGAGATCAAGATCGACGACCACAGCGCGCCGGCCCAGCGCCGAAGCCGCGGCCGCGAGGGTAAGCGATACGCTCGATTTTCCGTCACCCGGTAGCGGCGATGTCACGAGCACGCTCTGGCCACTGGTCCCGTGCGCAAGATCAGCTACCTCGTGAGCGAAGGCGCGGCCGACTTCAGCGTAGAGAGACTGCGGCTCGGTGAGTACCGGATTGCGCTCCATCTGCTCCGGCAAGGAGTCGCTCAGCTTGGGGAGCATAGCGAAAGTCGGAAGCCCGTACAGGTTATAGAGCTGGTCGGAGGTGCGCAGACGGTTGTCAAACATCTCGATCGCGAGGACGAGAAGCAACGCCAGCAGAAAGGATCCCACAAGTGCCGCCAGCACGGCCTTCTTGGGAGTGGGGGCGACTGGAACCGTCGGTACGGTGGCAGCGGAGACCATCGAGGAATTGATGCCGGTTGAGTCCAGCTCCGCGCGGATGGTCTGCGCGCGCTGGGCAGTAGTCAAATAGGCCTGCCGAGCGACCTCAACACGCCGGTCGAGAACGGCAAGATCGACATTGGCACGGTTGCTCGCGAAAGCGCGGTCAGTCAGTTGCCGGACGCGCGACTGGAGTGATGCAGCCCGCGCCTGCTCTGCCCCCGCCTCACCAGAAGCAAGCCGTTGCTCCCTTGCTGCATCGGCGGCGTTGCGGGCAATATCAGCCGATATTACCGAAGATCGCACACGCGCCATGTCGGCGTCGACCTGGTTGATCTGAGCATCGAGGCGCTGCATCCTGGGATGGTTGCTGCCCAGCGATACGGCCAAATCCGAGTGCTGTTGCGCCAGCGCCACGCGCTCGCGTTCCAGCTGCTGGAGAACCGGAGACGTAGCACCGACGCTCGTCCTCGCCTGGGCGGCGCTACTGACGCCTGCGGAGCGGACGGCGCTGGCGGACTGCATCGCCGTCGCACTCGCAGCCTCGGAAGCGATCCGGTTGATCTGCTGATAATCCTCTGCGCTCCCCGCGCCAATGAGCATGCTGTTTTCGCGCCTGAAGTCAGCCACTGACCGTTCTGCCAGGCCCAGCTCCGCCGCCAGTCGCTCACGCTCGATGGCGATATCTCGCAGCAGCTTGTCGCGCCAGCTCTGCCTTCTTTCACGGCGGAGTTCGCGTAAGCTGTCGACGTACTGATTGGCGATCCGCTGCGCCAGCTGCGGACTGGGCGATCGCACCGCAATGTCGATGAAGTCGGAATCGTTTGTGCTGATCACCCGCGTCTGGTTGCTCAGCTGGCGAGCCGCGCCCTGAATTGTCATCGCACGATTGCCGGTAAAGACCGGGTTCGTATCGAGTGCCAGATCCTTCACCACTTCCTCGGCAAGCGCCGAGGAGCGGTAGATGCGCGCTTCGTTGGCGACCCGCTGCAGATTGCGTGCCGCGTCCGCCTGATTGGTGCCGCTTGAGTCGTTAAGCTCCACCTGAACCGTCGACGTCGCTTCGAACACCTCGTTCTGACGTAGCTGCATGATGAGAACAGCGGTAACGCAAACGATGACGACCCCGGCGATCAGCACAGCGTGGCGCCGGATGAGATTCCAGATGTGGTGCGGTGAAAGCTGCTGCCCCACTCCGTTCGGCTGCCGCGCGCCACTGCCAGCGGCCGCGCCGCCGTCTGCAGGAAGAGGGAGAATCATGGGAATGCTCGCCACGTGCAATCGCCTTTGCCACCATAGCGCTGCCCTGTCGGGAGCGCCGATCAGGCCAAAGTGAGCCGAGGCGACGTTCGCCGCAAACGCTCTTGCGGCCAGCCCGATGAGCAAAGGTATTAGGCAAGCCTCACTACTGGATGCTGGCCGATCCGCCACTGATGGCTGGCCGGCATCGCAGCGAGCGGAGTGCCACGCTTCCGCGCGGAAGCCGAGAAGGCACCGGGCTACTCCTAGGAACTACTCAGTTGTTGCAACTCACCAGAAGACGTCAGCGAGCGTAAGACGTATTCATGAGTTCTTTGGCTGACGCACTGATCGGTCGCATGGATGAAAGCGATCTAAAGCCAGGGGCCCTGGCTGCACAGTTCATGACCGGTCGTCTCGCGGTTCTCGTACGCTGTCCCGATCTGCGGGCACGGCTGTGGAGTCCGCTTCTTGAGCGTCTGGCCGAGCAGCTACCCTGGGAAGCGCCACTCCTGGATATCGCGCGCAACCACCACGGCTGCGGCAACATCACCTCCGACCTCGGCGACGTGTTCTACTTTCAGCCAGGACTTCACGGCTATATCGGCCGCAAAATCGAGCTGGAGCGAGAAGAGCATGGTGGCGTTCGGGCCCACCCCGCGCACTTCGTGCAAGGGCCGAAACGATACTCCTCTTGCCCTTCTTCACTGGCCGAGTGTTGGGCTCTGGGCCGTAGCCTCTTTCGAGCGATAGCGCCTGCGGGAAACGAGACGACACTCAAGCGTATAGCGCTTCAACGCCTTAAATATCAAAACCTTGCCTCCGACTTCGACGCGCTCAGCGATCTCACAACACACTCTTTGGCACGATGGGGGCGCCTCGGCGCGCGGATCGACCGCGCGCGCGTGAATGCAAGAGGCGGGTTGAAGAGAAAAGGACCATCTGACCTCTACGGCCTGTTAGACCAAGTCCCGGGTGTAAGTCGCGCTGGCCACCTGCTGAACAGTCTGTTCCGTCGCCATGACGCTGCGGCGCGAACGGGGCAGGGCGAGCGGGTGGTCGAGGCTGCCCACTACGACCATCGCTACTTCACGGCCTTGTGCGGCTATCGGCCGGAGATGGCGACGCAGGTATTCGCCGATGAGCAGTGGTATGACCTGCCCGTGGGGCTGGAGCATCTCGTCGTCTTTCCAGGCGAGCTTGCCGCTCGCGACTTTGGTCTCAAGCCCGTGCTTCACCGCGTGCTGCATCGGCAGGACCTGGAGGCCTCGCGCTCTTTGAAGGGCGAACGCACGCGCAACGTCACCCTCCTGTTGGGCGCCGTTTAACCTGTATCAGGGCTGGACACGGCGACCGTAAATGGTGCTGAGCGCAAGCATCACCGGGATGGCCCAATTGCGCGAATACATGTGGGGCAAAGAGCTCGTGTAGACCAGGAAAACGAACACCACTGCAAGAGCCATAGCACCTTCCCGCGGGCGTACTCTGAAGCCTTGTCCTGCCAGCACGACCAACAAGCACAACATGCTAATCAGGCCAACGAAGGCCACAATGCCCCCTTCGTTCCAGATCAGGAGATAAAGATTATGGACCGGGTTATCGTGTGCGCTGATGACGCGATACTGGTCCACGCCCATCCCAATGAAGGCTGTTTGTTCAGCAAAGTGCCAAGCCTCCTCCATCAGTTCCGCTCTGTTAACAAAGGTGCCGGCCTGATTGAGATCAGCACTCCCCACGGCACCACCCACCCGGTCCTGGAACGTGGCCGGAAGCGGTGCGCCGCTAGCCACGAAAATGCCGGCAGCGACTGCAACTGCCAGAAGCAGCCGCACCAGGTAACGCAACCCGAACAAGGTGATTGTGATCAGCGCTGCGACACTCGTCGCCGCGAAACCCGTGAAAGAGGCGCTGAGCATCAGCCCCCAGACCAGCACGACGGCGCAGCATAGCCCTGCGATCGGGGGCAGGATTCGCTCCCTCAAGCAGTAGAGCAGCATGGGCATGGCGAAGGCGACGGATGCGCCATTAGGATTAGGTTCCCCCGCCATCGCTCCCACGCGACCATTGCCGCTGATGAAACCGTCCCCGAGGTAGGGCAGCGCGTCGTTCAAGGTGAAGAAGAACGTCGCGACGACACCGATGGCTTCCGACGCCGTTACACCCAGCACGAACACCGCGCATACGCGACGCGTCCAGGTTGCGTCCTGGCTCATCATCAGCATCGTGACGCCCAGGTACGCCATGGAATACTGCGACGCCACGTTCAGCCACCGAAGCGGATCTCCGTTGAGAAGAGTGCTTATGAAGAGACCCGTCAGCATGGTGAGCAAACCGCCGAGCCAGAACGGCGTCAAAGCCCCGAAAGGCGCTCGGGTGATCCGGCCTTGCGCCAGCAAGATGAGCAGCGAGCAAAGAACCAATGCGTCAGCGAGGGTAAAGTTTATGGTGCCGAGTCGAGCGAGATTCCATGTGCTGAAAAATACCGCTCCAGCAAGGAACCGGGATGATACACTGCTCAAGTTAAGCATCTCAGCGTGCCGGCGACCGCTGGGCCACGAGCCTTGGCTCCCACCTTGATGGTCCAGCACAGGAGCCGCGGGATTTCGGGTGTCGGCGGGAAAGCGGGCTATAGTCATTGCTGCGCAGGCTGCTTCAGCACCGCTGACAATGCAAAAGTCCTTCGGCAGCGTGTGGCTTCCCAAAGGAGTTAGTCTGCGCTGACGCTGTCAGTATGCTGCGCCCAAGCGGGCCGAGCGCGACATATACTAAATCGCAGCCCTCTCCCTCGCAGTGACAATTGCCGCGTGCAAGGCGGAGATAATAACGTGGCTCCCGAAGTCCTTCACGGGAACGCCATGTGCTGAACGTCGAGCCTAAGCAAACTGAGGCCCAAGCCGCGGCCTCGATTGTGTCCAAAGCTTTAACCTCCCAGAGCGCCCTGAGTGCCGCTTCTGCAGTCGCGGGCGAGAATGCGCCGGTGAAGGTGATCTACATCGCCGGATATGGCCGCAGTGGCACGACCTTGCTCGACATCGCGCTGGCCCAGGCGCCTGACGTCATGGGTGCTGGGGAACTCACCACACTTGCGCGCCACGTTTGGACAAACCGGGAATTCTGCGCCTGCGGCACCGCAGTGCCTGAATGCGACGTTTGGCACAGAATCGTCGAAGGCTGGGGCCCCAGCCGGACCAACTCTTCCCTCTTAGAATATCGGCGTCGACAGCTTTGGCGCGAAGCGTTGCTGGGGCCTGGCCGTTTTTTGGACCGCCTCCGGCGGAGCGCCTCATCGTCCTTTGCGCGCGAAACGTTGCAGTTGTTCCAGCAAGTAGCGGAAGTCACCGGCAAACCGATTATCGTGGACTCCTCAAAGCTGCCGGGTCGCGGCTTCGTTCTTGCCGACATTCCGGGCATCGAACTCTATGTGCTGCATGTTGTGCGTGACGCGCGAGGCGTCGTATGGTCCCTGCGCAAGCCTTACAAGCGTGACCTCGCCAATGGCGTGCAGCGCGATCTTCATCCAAAACCTCTCCTCTACGCGGCGCTGCGCTGGGCGAGCGTCAATCTGGCGGCGGAGCGCCTCTGCCGCCGTGTCGGCGCTGACCGGAGCTTGCGCGTGCGATACGAGGATTTCGTCGCAGCACCGGAGGAGACGGTCGCACGCGTCTTGTCTCTCGTGCGCGGGGCTCCCGTTGAGCAGCCTGTCCTTCCCGCTTCCGGCGCACTCAAGCCCTCGCACCAAATGGCAGGCAGTCGGCACCGCATGCAGTCCTCGATCCGCGTGAGGGAGGATGGCAGCTGGGAGCAAGCCATGCCGACCGAGCAGCAACGGCGGGTAGCGCGCTTGTGCGACTCTCTGATGCGGCGGTACGGCTATCCAGGACAATCCGCATGACGGCGCGAAATCGGCCGCGAGAAGGACGGCCGCGCCGTTGCTTCCACCAGTTGCTCCTTTGCGGTATCGCTTCCGCTTTGCCGCTGGGCGCATGCAACAGCGAAAGCAGCGCGGAGACCCCGAACTCTGCCTCGTACACAATCCGCCCTCTTTCCGGCCCATTCGCATTTCCCGGGGCAGTCGGCTTCGGAGCTCAAAGCCGTGGCGGTCGCGGCGGCAAGATCATTGAGGTCACCACCCTTGCCGATGCGGGCGAAGGCTCACTGCGCACCTGCCTGGAGCACAAGATGCCGCGCGTCTGCGTGTTCAGGGTAGCAGGCGTGATACGCTTCGCGGGAAGGCCACCCACCATACGATCCCCTTACCTGACTGTGGCGGGCCAGACAGCGCCCGCACCCGGCATCACCCTGGCCCACTCCGGCGGACCGGACGCTCGTACGCCGCTGCTCATCAAGAACACACATGACGTCATCATCAGGCACATCCGCGTCCGTAACGACCGGCTGGGAGAGAGCCGCGGCTCGGAGGACTCCTTCACGATCGAGACCAGCGACAACGTTATCCTGGACCACGTCAGCGGCAGCTGGGCCCGGGATGAGATCGTCAACGGCTATGGCGACAACGACAGGATAACGATCAGCAACTCCCTTTTCGCTCAAGGCATACCCCGGCACGACAAATGTGCCCTGCTGGCAAGTGACCCGAAGACGGCTCAGCGGTTGAGCTTCATCGGAAACCTGTGCGCGCACAACGGGGACCGAAATCCCGATATCAACTTTCCGCCAGGCTCGTGCGTCGAAGTGTTCAACAACGTACTTTACAACGCGCAGTCCGAGTTTGCCGAGGTGTGGCAAAGCTTCGGCGGCTCGCCCGTGGCCATCATCGGCAACAGCTTCATCGGCGGCCCGGACACCAGCAAGAAGGCCGTGGGCATCGCACTCAATACTACAGGCTCCACTGGCAAAGCCGCCGTTTACCAGACGCGCAACAGCTTCGAGGGGAACTTCACGCCAGTGGGCGCTGAGATCGCCTCTGTCGCGGTAAGCAGCCCCCCCTGCCCGCTCAGCTTTGAGCCGCTGCCAACCGCTGTCGCTCGAACCCGCGTTCTCGCCGAAGCAGGTGCGTGGCCGAGGGATTCCTTTGACCGCGAGATGGTGGAGACAGTTCGCAACCGAGCGGGGAGGATCGTTACCAAGCCAGGGATCATCCCCGCAGATGCGCAAGCAAGCGCGATGACAGCCCCCCCGTACCCCGACATCGACCGCGACGGCATGGATGATCGCTGGGAAGCGAAGAACGGCTCTAATCCGTTCTACCCCGATGCCTGGGCCGATCCGGACGGTGATGGCTTTGCCCATCTGGATCGCTTCCTCGATTACCTCCATCAGCGCGTCATGACCGGAGGGGAAGCCACATGAGCTTGCCTCAGGCGCTGTCGAGAAACGATTGCGTTCGTGTGGCAACCGCGCGGGAGGCAAGTCGCCGCACCATCTGCTTTCCCTTTGCAGGCGACGCGGTGGGCGGCAGCCATCTCTCGGTCATGGGGCTGCTGGAGCAGATCGATCCATACCGCTACCGAGTGTTGGTGGTGCCCGAGATTGCGGGAGGTCACATCTCCGGTCTTTTTGCTAGCTTCGCCCAGGCAACCGATCCAGGTGTGGCGCACGGCTTCACACCGGGAGAGGCTTTCACGCCAGCCAAGTTCATGCAGGCGCTGCAAGGCTCGCGCGCACGGCGCAACTTCCTGCGGGAGCAGCGAGTGGATATCGTCCACCTCAACGACGGCCGCAGCTGTGCCAACTGGGCGGTTGCGAGCCGGCTCGCGGGCACCAAGCTCCTGTGGCATAACCGCGGCAATCCGAATGCACTTGGCCTGCGCTTTGCCGCACCCTTCCTTGCCCATCAGGTGGTGGCGGTATCCAGTTACGCCTTGCCCCGCGGCGCGCTGTGGTCATCTGGCAAGCAAGCCCGGGTCGTCCACAGCCCCTTCGACACCGATCTGGAAGTAGATCGCGCAGAGGCACGGCAGGCATTGGTCCACGCGCTTGGTGTGTCACCAGACACGCTGATCGTAGGCTACGTTGGCGCCTTCGTACCGCGTAAGCGACCCGATATTTTCGTGGAGGCGACGGCGCGGCTCCGTGCTCTCGTGAACCAGCCGATCATTGGCACGATGTTCGGCCAAGCTCGCACGCAAGCGATGGAGAATCGCTTGCAGAAGCAAATCGCGCAACTCGATGCGGGGGCATGGATCAGGCAAATGGGTTATCGCGAGCCCGGCGCCTTTTGGATCGCGGGGTGCGACATACTGCTAGTCCCCGCAGTCGACGAACCCTTCGGGCGAACGCTGATCGAGGCGATGTTGGTCGGAACGCCGGTGGTCGCAGCGGAGTCTGGCGGCAACATCGAGGCGCTAACCGGCGGCCTGGGCTTGCTTGCCGCGCCTGACGATCCCAGCGCGCTCGCATCCGCTTGTGCGAAGCTGGTACGGGAGCCCACCTTTGCCGACGCCATCGCTGCTCGAGCACAGGCTTATGCGCGCGATCACTACAGCCAGAAGACTCATGCAGAGCGCGTCTGCGCCGTCTACGAGACATTGCTGGCGTAGCGGCCGATCCCTCAGCTCGCTGCACGACCACGCCGGCTCAGATAATCTGCCGCACCAGCATGAAGGCTTCGGCCGCATGGCGAAACACCGTCGCGCCGCGCACCTGAGCCAAGGCACGAATGATCTCGGGCGACCTCTCATCCGGCAGCGCTTTCACTTGCGATTGAAATTCGCTGAAAGCGACAAGCTTCTTTTCCAGCGTTTCGCTGATATCTATGAAAACGTTCGGCAGGAATCCCGGCGTGATGCCTGGCGCCCACCAGTTGGTCTCCGACAGGGTCTCATAGGCAAGAACACGAGTGGGCGCATCGGGTGAGCGGGGCCGCCCATAGACCAGCGCAGCGTTGAAAACCGCCTGATGATCCGCATGGATGTCACCAAGGAAGGGGATAAAGATCGTATCGGGTTGGATCGCGGCCAGCGCGCCATCGATCGCTTGATTAAGGCTGCTCTGGGACAGCTGGTCCAACTCCGCTGCCGGCAGGTCTAGGAAGCGCGTGTTCGCAACACCCATGAGCCTGTGAGCAGCCAGCGTCTCACGCCTGACTTGCTCCACGAACTCCGCCTGGAATCTCGGAGGCTGACCGCGGGTCACGACCACAACTTCGACGTGCGCACCTTCGGCGATCAGTCGCGCCATAGTCCCGCCGCACCCCAGTATCTCGTCGTCCGGATGGGGAGCGACGATGGCGACCCGCTTCATCAACGTGAGGGTCATGATACGTGTGCCCCAAGACGCGCGTGGAGAATGGGCGGACGGCCCGCCGCTTCACTGCTCCACTCCGTCACCCGGATCAGGTTGCCGTCTCCGCAGCGAACGGCGAACAGATCCGCATCGCGCCAGACCACCTGACCAGCCGCGCCCAGATGACCATGACCGCCCTGCAGCGCCTCCGCAGCCCAGAGACGCAGCTGACCCGACCTGCTGTTGGTGAAGGCCCCAGGATAAGGGCGGCTTACCGCACGGATGAGCCTCACCACGCTCTCAGCCGGAGCGCTCCAGTCGATTTCGCCATCAGCATCGGTTCTGCGAGCACAAAAGGTCGCGCAGCGTTCATCCTGCCGCCGGCGTGGAAGGTTGCCTGCGGCCAGTGCTCGCAGGGATCGGTGCAGCATCGTCTGGAGCGCCTCCATGTGCTTGCGGTATAGTGACGCGGCGGTTTCGTCCGGCGCGACGTGGAAGAAGGCCTGATCGAGGATATCGCCAGTATCGACGCCATCATCTATCCAGAACAGTGTTCCGGCCGTGATCGGTTCGCTGTTCAAAATGGTCCAGGGAATGACCCCGCGGCCACGCAGGCGCGGCAGAGCCGCCGGATGATAGCCAATCACCCGCCCAGGAGCGAGGGCACGAAACTCCTCTCCACAGATTTGCGACCAGCCGATCACGAAGATGTAGTCAGGGTCCCAAGCCGCCAGCCGCTCCAGCGCATCCGCATGATTGACGTTTTTGACCTCCACCAGCGGGATGCCCCTCGCGACAGCAGCTCCAGCGAGATCGGCGATGTCGGAATGGCGCCCGGCGAACTCGGGAAAAAGCGTCACGACCGCATCCACCTGGCAGCCGGGAACACCCACCATGGCTTCCAGCGCCACCATGCTGCTATCAACCGCTCCGACGAGGATTACACGCATATGCCTGTCCCGTCCGGCGTTCTCCGCCTATTACCACCCATACCGTGCGCAGAAGGATCAAGAGGTCCATTCGCCAGTCCCGTCGGTCCACATAAGCTAGATCAATCGCCAGCTTCTCTTCCTGAGTAAGCAGAGTGTTGCCGCTGACCTGCGCAAGCCCCGTCAACCCCGGAGCGACAGCGCCGCGCCGAATGCCCTCGTCACCCATGGCGGCCACGGTGTGCGGCAACAGGGGGCGCGGACCGACGAACGCCATGTCGCCGCGCACAATGTTAATCAGCTCTGGCAGTTCATCGAGACGCGAGCGCCTAAGGATGCGTCCAAGCCGCGGTGTGCGTTCCTCATCGGGAAGCAGCTCGCCGTTTGCGTCACGCGCATCCGCCATGGTTCGAAACTTCATCATCTCGAAAGAGACGCCACCTAGCCCCGCCCGGCACTGCCGGAACAGCACGGGACTGCCGAGACCGAGCCGCACCGCGAGGCCCACCAGAAGCAGAATGGGGCTGCAAAAGCCAAGCAGCACAGCTGCGGCCAGACGCGCCGGGAGAGTTGCGATCATGCTGCGACTGCGGCCAGGTTCGAAGCGCTGTGATGGCTCTGCTTTGACGCGGCGCCCAGCAGACCCATAGCCTGGAGCAGCATCAGGTTCACCTTGTCCACGTCGTAAATTCGCACCGCGAGTTCACGGCCCGCCTTGCCCATGACGGCGATGCAATCACGGTGATCTGCGAAGCTCCTCATGGCGGCCGCCAGCGCTCCAGCGTCGCGGGGTGGCACTAACAAGCCGTTCACGCCTTGAACGATCGGTTCCCGGCAACCCGGCATGTCGGTGGTGATGACCGGCCGCCCGGTCGAGAGCGCTTCCAGGATCGTGCGGGGCAGCCCCTCGCGATAGAAGCTCGGCAAGACGAAAACGTGCGCGCTGCCGAGCACCGGGCGTACATCCCGCGTCTCGGGCAGCAGCGTGATAAGGCCCTCGGCCTGCCAAGCCGACAGAGCTTCGGCAGGAATACCGGTGGGGTTCTCCGTCTCGGGCCGGCCGAGCAGCAGGAAGCGGCTGTCAGGCACGAATTCGCGCAGCTCTCGCGCTGCTTCTGCGAACTCGGCCACGCCCTTGTCTCGCATGAGGCGGCCCATCATCAGAAAGGTAAGCGGCCCATCTGGCAACGGCTGCTCTGCATAATGTCTTGTGTCGACGCCGGAGCCGGGTACCTGAAGCACGCGCTGCCGCGGGTCGATGATACCGTTATCGAGCATGTCGCTGCGGTCATCGCTATTGAAGACGAACAGGCACTTCGCGCGCCGGACGCCAGTCCGGTAGAGACGCGACACCACCCGCCGGAGCAGCGGGCGCCCATCGGCCTCGCTACTGAACACGTAGCCAAGGCCGCTCATGATCGGGAAGAACGACGAGACACCGGCCAGTCGCGCGGCGATACCTCCGTAGATGATCGGCTTTTGTGTGTATGCCACCACCACGTCGGGCCGCTCCTGCTTCAGGAGCCGCCGGTAACACAGCAAGGTGCGTAGATCCGCGACAATGCCGGTGCCAGCGCGAGCCATCGGCGTCAGGTGGAACGCGACGCCCCACTTCTCTAGCGTCTCGATCACCGCGGGCTCACCGTCGGGGGCGGCAGCAATGACCTCATGCCCTTCAGCGCGCATGCGCTGGATCAGCGCCCCGCGAAAGTTGACGAGCGACCATGAGAGGCTCGACAGGATGATCACTTTCATCTGCGGTTCCTTCCCGTCCGCCCACCGCACCAAAGCGACGAACACATCAAAGTGCCGGCGCGCGTCCGCTGGACAGGGCATAGCTGATCGTAGCCAGACCGCTGGGTGTGCATCGGTAGAGTATCCATTCGGATATCAATCAGCAGACCAGGACTACTTGCATTCTCGAAAGAATACTGTCGTACCCGCTAAGCCTGCACAGACCGAGCATCGGGATATAAGCCCTTCGATCGATTTGCTGCTGCCGCGGCATCTGTACTTCTGCAACCCGAGCAATGCTGGCGCTTGCTTCAGAAAGAAGGGAACAGAGCGATGGCCGGGAGTGGACTGGCGCCTGCGCAGGAATGCGGGCTACTGGGGAGCAGCCAACCGTACAGCCTCACGACCAAGTGCTGGTCCATCCTGGAGCGGTTCGAGCGCAAGCTGAAGCTGCGAAGCCCTCGCGCCTTCTGGATCGGGCGTCTGGGCGCCATCCTGACACTGGACGCGATCGCCATCCTTGCCACGCTGAGACTTACACGCGCGATGCTGCCGGGCGTCCGCACGCTTCAGTCGATCAACGACTTGTGGTTCGGGCTCGCACTAACCGTGTTGACGCTGGCCGGGCTTCAGGTCGGCGGCGTCTATCGCTACAGCTGGCGCTACACGACCTCGGCAAATGTTCTGCACCTGGGCGGCACTCTATTTGCCAGTTCGGTGCTGATCTGGCTCGCAACAGCCGACTTCATCATCCCGCAGCCGGTGCATCGCGCAGAGCTCTTCGCTTTCATCTGGACTCACATCGCTTTGATGATGGCGGCCATGATCGCCATTCGCCTCATCAGACGCGGCGTGCGCGAACACATCCATTCGCAGCGGGTCCGGCGAATGAGCGGCCCCCAGCGTCGTATTCTTTTGCTGGGTGAATTGCAGTGGGCGCACGCGATGATCAACCTTGTCTGCACCGATCCTTCCAAACTGGAGATCGTCGGCGTTCTCACTCCCGATGGGCGCGAGCGGAACCTGCGGCTCGGCAACGTCCGCATCGAAGGTTCGCCGGACCAGCTGATTGAAATCGTCAACAGCCTGGACAATGCCGGCCGCCGCCCCAGCAGCCTGGTTGTACAGGAAAGCAGCGAGTTGCTCGCACCGCAAATCCTGGCCAGCATTGCGACTGTGGCGGAATCGCTCGATCTGACTGTGGCGCGCTTCCGCCCTCCATGGGCGAACTCTGATACTAAAACGAACGGCGTCGAGATCGAGCGCATGCCGTTGGCGGACTTGTTGGGGCGACCCGAAGTGGCCATACAGCACAGCTACGTCGAGCAGATGGTGGCTGGCCGCCGCATCATGGTCACGGGCGCAGGCGGCACGATCGGCGGCGAACTTGTCCGTCAGCTCGCCACCTACGGGCCTGCGGAGATCGTGCTGCTCGACCACTCGGAGTATGCACTCTACGCCATCGAGCTGGACATCCGCGAACGCTGCCCCGGCTTCGTTATCCACGCAGAGCTATGTTCGGTGCGCCAGCGCACGGCACTTTGGCAAGTGTTCGAGCGGAGGCGCCCGGAGATCGTCTTCCACGCGGCCGCGCTCAAGCACGTACCCATGGTGGAAGCCAATCCATGCGCGGGCGTGCATACCAACGTACTGGGCACCCGGAACGTAGCGGACGCGGCTTGCGCCTTCGAGGTACAAGCCATGGTACAGGTCTCCACGGACAAGGCAGTCAACCCCGTCGGCCTGATGGGCGCCACGAAGCGGCTGGGCGAACTCTATTGCCAGGCCTTGGACCTGATCGGCAGTTGCGACCCGGACAGCCCGCGCTTCCTGACCGTGCGGTTCGGCAATGTTCTGGGCTCCAGCGGATCGCTCATCCCGCTGTTTCAGCGCCAGCTGGCGGCAGGAAAGCCGCTGACCGTCACGCATCCGGATATCGAACGCTTCTTCATGACGGTGCAGGAAGCCGTGCTGCTGATACTGCAGAGCAGTGCCCGTGCGCTCCAGACCGATGCGGATCGCGGCACCATCTTCGTTCTCGATATGGGCGAACCACTCCGGATCGTGGACATTGCCAAGAGGCTGATCAGAATGAAGGGCCTTCGTCCGGACATCGACGTACCTATCAAGTTCATCGGTCTTCGCCCCGGCGAGAAACTGTACGAGGAACTGTTCGACAGCAGTGAGGCGAAGATCGAAAGCGCCATCCCCGGCATCTTCGAAGCAATGCCTTCTCCGATCCCGCTGCACATGCTCATCAAGGGCTTCAATCGCCTTCAGGAGCTTATCGACCTCGGCGACACCAAGGCGCTTACTGAGCTTACACACGCCCTGGTCGGGGCCTCATCCAAGTCGCGCTGGGCCGAGATGCTGAAACGCCTGGACAGCGACCATTCCGAAAAGACGGCTCCACAGGCCCCTTCTCCGGACGGGCAAGCCCACGAGCCGATGTTCCTCTGGGCAGGAAAGAAGGTGGCGTCATGACCCCAGCCGCTCCCGCTCTGGCCCAAGCTGCATCCTCGAGGGAAAATATCCGGATCAGTCCGCTTGACGACCCCTCGCGCCGCTGGCCTCAACACGATGAAGATGAGGTAGCAGCCGTCACCGCAGTGCTACGCAGTGGACGTGTGAACGCTCTGGTGCACGGCGATGAGACCAGATCATTCGAAGAGGAGTTCGCGCGCTTCTGTGATATGCGCCATGGCGTCGCGGTCGCCAACGGCACGCTTGCGCTTGAGCTTGCGCTGCGAGCCCTGCGCGTTGGCTGCGGGGATGAAGTGATCGTCCCGGCACGCAGCTTCTTTGCAACAGCGGCGAGCGTAGTCGCGGTCGGTGCGATCCCGGTCTTCGCCGATATCGCATCCGACGGCCTCACCATCGATCCTGCGTCCGTCGAGCGGATGATAGGTGAGCGCACTCGAGCCATTCTTTGCGTCCACCTCGGGGGACGCCCTTGCGACATGGCCGAACTCACCGCGATCGCCCGCCGCCATGGCATGTGGTTGATCGAAGATTGCGCTCAGGCGCATGGGGGGCGCTTCAACGGTCAGCCGCTCGGCAGCTTCGGCCACGCAGCCGCTTTCTCCTTCTGCACCGACAAGATCATGTCGACAGGCGGCGAAGGCGGCATGCTCCTGCTTCGGCATGACCCGCACTGGGCGCGCGCCTGGGCCTATAAGGACCACGGCAAGAACCCGGACAAGGTGCTTCGCCCGGCATCCGGCACCGGCTTTCGCTATGTTCATGATAGCTTCGGCACCAACTGGCGCATGACTGAAATGCAGGCGGCGATCGGCCGGGCCCAACTGGTGAAGCTGCCTCGCTGGCTTGAGCAGCGCCGCCGCAACGCCGCTACGCTGGCGGCACTCCTCGCCCCTGATGCGCGAATAGAGCTGTTCAGCGAGCCTCCTGAAATCGAGTCCGCCTACTACCGCTTTTACTGCGCTCTTAATACATCATGGCTGTCGGATAGGAGTACCACCACCAACGTGGTGATCGCGCGGATGATCGCGCGCGGCATACCTGCCGGTAGCGGGTCATGCCCCGATATGTCGCAAGAAGCAGCCTTTGGCTCGTCGCCGCCGCATCGGGATGGCTCGCTCTCCACAGCGCGGGAGGCCGGCAAGCGCACGATTGCGCTGCCGGTAGACCATCTGCTGAACGAAGACGACATGCGGCGCATGGCCGATGCTTTGCGCAACACCCTCGACGAACTGTCCATCTCCTCTCTGGAGGCGCTCGCATGAATTGTCCCGGTCTGCCGCAGTTCATCATCATCGGTGCAATAAAAGGAGCGACAACTTGGCTCCACCACCAGCTTCAACAGCACCCCCAGGTTTATTTGCCGGCGCCCGAGCCTCACTTCTTCAGCCAGCACTACGAGCAGGGACTGGAGTTCTATCGGGAACTCTTTGAAGCCGCCGCACCCGGTGAAATGCTGGGAGAGAAATCAGCCGACTACTTGGCGCACCCGCTGGCGGCGAAGCGTATCGCGCAGACGCTGCCGGACGCTCGCCTTGTGGTGCAACTGCGCAATCCGGTCGACCGCGCCTATTCTGACTACAAGATGCTTTATCGCCGCGGCACCGTCACCAAGGGGCCCGAGGCCTATCTGCACCCGAACAATCGCGAACAGCCCCGCTTTCTGGAAGACGGCCTCTACGCCGCGCACCTCAAGCGCTGGCTGGAGATCTTCCCGCGCGAGCAGCTGCTGGTGCTTCTGTTCGAGGATGTGAAACGCGCACCGGTAGAGACCGTGTCGACCGTGTGCGGCCATCTGCGGCTGCCTGTCCACTACTCGGAAGAGATC
Source organism: Novosphingobium kalidii (assembly GCF_040534015.1). Taxonomy (NCBI): domain Bacteria; kingdom Pseudomonadati; phylum Pseudomonadota; class Alphaproteobacteria; order Sphingomonadales; family Sphingomonadaceae; genus Novosphingobium; species Novosphingobium kalidii. The sequence goes on along the minus strand of NZ_JBEWLY010000023.1, from coordinate 168,696 downwards.
GGCAACACGCCGCGCAACGACAGCAGGGAACAGTTGCTGCCGCTGCCCGTCAGAACCGCTCTGGCCCCCCTCAAGCACGCGGTGCGCCCGCTGCGCGGCAACACGATGTTCGAAGGCGTGCGGCGCGTTCTGGCGCGAGAGATCCGCTACCCACCGCTCCCTGGCAGCGTCCGTAACCGGCTCGTCGACTATTACGATGCCGACATAGCGGAGCTTGAGAAACTCATCGGCCGCGACCTCTCCAACTGGCGCGCGCCACGGCGTCGGGCCGCG